>NZ_JBICII010000078.1:0-39903 GCF_043101865.1 Pseudomonas sp. zjy_15 | reverse complement strand
ACCGTCGCAGCCGCCACCGTATTCGCGGGTAAACCCGCTCCTACGCCGATCCGTGAACCATCCCTCACCCCAGGGTTTTCCCACCCCGGCAACCCGCGTATCATCCGCATACACAAATCTGAACATTCCCACGCCAGTTCCAGACCATGAGTCTTGCGCCCCCTGTGGGCATGGCAGTTTCAGGTACCCAGACAATCATCAGTGACATATAACGACTGGCCAGTTTCGTGGCCGGGCCAGGCATGCCGGCTGTCCGACGGATGGGACGGTGCCCGATGAGATTTGAAGGAATAGGTTTTGATCAAGCGTAGAAAGGTTGCAATCGTTGGTTGTGCGTACCGTTTTCCTGGCTCTTCCAATGCAGGCTTCTGGCAAAACCTGATGGAGGGGCGCGACCTGGTGACCCAGGTTGACCCGTCGCGTTGGAACAAACGCGAGTTCCTGCACCCGGACAAGGCCAGCCCTGCAACCAGCTATACCTTCGCCTCAGGCACCCTGGGGGATATCAGCGCTTTCGACGCTGGCTTCTTCAGCATCTCGCCGCGTGAAGCCGCGATGATGGACCCGCAGCAGCGCATGCTGCTGGAAATGTGCTGGGAAACCTTCGAAAACGCCGGGGTCAAGCCGTCCAGCCTGCGTGGCAGCAACTGCGGCGTGTACCTGGGCATCGCCGGTGTCGAGCAGTCCTACCGCCTGCTCGAGGACCTGTCGGCCATCGATGGCGCCACGGCGACCGGCAACACCATGAGCATCGCGGCCAACCGCCTGTCGTTCTTCTACGACCTGCGTGGCCCGAGCATGGCCATCGACACCGCCTGCTCGTCGTCGCTGGTGGCCTTCCACCAGGCGTGCCAGGCCATCCTCAGCGGTGATGTCGACCAAGCCGTAACGGGCGGTATCAGCCTGCACATGCACCCGTTCGGCTTCATGATCTTCGCCAAGGCGACCATGCTGTCGCGCACCGGGCGCTGCCAGTCGTTCGACGAAAACGGCGACGGTTATGCCCGCTCCGAAGGCGGCGGGTTGTTCCTGCTCAAGGACTACGACCAGGCAGTGGCCGATGGAAATACCATTTTGGCGGTGGTGGCGGCCAGTGCGGTGAACACCGACGGGCGCAAGTCCAGCCTGACCCTGCCCAATGCCGAGGCCCAGGCTGCGTTGCTCAAGCGCGCCTACACCCAGGCCGGCATCGCCCCCGAGCAGTTGGACTACCTGGAAGCCCACGGCACCGGTACCGCCGTGGGGGACCCGATCGAAACCCGCGCCATCGGCGAGGCGCTGGGCCAGGCGCGCGGCGCCGGCAACCCGCTGCCAATCGGCTCGGTGAAAAGCAACCTCGGGCACCTTGAAGCCGCCTCTGGCGTGGCCGGCCTGATGAAGGCACTGAACTGCCTGGCCGAGCGCACCGTGCCCGCTACCATTGGCGTGCAGGCGCTGAACCCGAACATCGCGTTCGCCGACCTCAACCTGCAAGTGGTCACCGAGCCCCTGCCGCTGAAGGCCGATGGCCAGTTGACCGTGGGGGTGAACTCGTTCGGCTTTGGCGGCGCCAACGCCCACGTCATCCTGCAAAGCCCCGAGCCACAGGCGCCGGCAGCGCATGCGGCCAGCGCCCCGCGGGTGCCGTTGCTGCTCAGTGCCAAGAGCGAAGAAGGCCTGCGCGCAACCGCTGAACGCTTTGCCGCCTACCTGGCCGAGCAGCCCCAGGCCGACTATTACGATGTGGCCTACCAGGCGATGTATCGCCGCGATGCACACAGCCACCGCCTGCTGCTGGTCTGCGACAACGCAGCCGAAGCCGCCCAGGCGCTGGACGACTATGCCCAGGACCCGACCCTCAGCGAACTGAGCGCAGTGCTGGAGGCCGGCCAGGCCCTGGACGGCGCCTCGGCACCGGTATTTGTCTATTCCGGCAACGGCTCGCAATGGCAGGGCATGGGCCGGGCGATGCTCGACCAGCCGCTGTTCGCCGCCGCCGTGGATGAAGTGGACGCGTTGTTCCAGCCCTTGGCGGGCTACTCGCTGCGCGCCGAGCTGCTGGGGGACAACGGCGAAGGCCGTTATGCACGTACCGAAATCGCCCAGCCGGCGCTGTTTGCCCTGCAAGTGGCGGTTACCAAAGTGCTGGCTGCCGAAGGCATTCAGCCGGTGGCGGTGATCGGCCACAGTGTGGGTGAAGTGGCGGCGGCCTGGGCCAGCGGCGCGTTGAGCCTGGAGGACGCCACCCAGGTCATCTTCCACCGCAGCCGCCTGCAGGGCCTGACCCGTGGTACCGGGAAGATGACGGCGGTCGGCCTCTCGGGTGAGGCCACGGCGCAACTGATTGCCGAACTGAAACTGGACGGCCGCCTGGTGGTGGCTGGCGAGAACAGCGCCCGCGGCGCCACTGTGGCCGGTGAGGTCGACGCCCTGGCACTGCTGGAAGCGGCCCTGGAAGAGCGCCAGGTATTCGCCCGTCGCCTGGACCTGGACTACGCCTTCCACTCGCCGGCCATGGACCCGATCAAGCAAGCGGTTATCGACGACCTCGCGCATATCCGCCCGCAGGCTACGAAAATTCCGTTCTACTCCACTGTCGTCGGTGGCCAGTTGAACGGCGAACGCCTGGACAGCCAGTACTGGTGGCAGAACATCCGCTTCCCGGTGCTGTTCCAGGGCGCGCTGGCTGCCTTGGTGCGCAATGGCCTTAACCTGTTCGTCGAAGTGGGCCCGCATGCGATCCTGCGCAGCTACGTCAACGATGTGCTGGCCGAGTGCGAACAACCGGGGCAGGTGATTGCCACCCTCAAGCGCAGCGACCACAGCCCGCTGCTGCTGGAACGTACCGTAGCCCGCCTGCAGATTGCTGCCGTCGAGCCACAGTGGCAGGCGCGCTTCCCGGTGGCCGGGCGCCCGCTGCGCCTGCCTAACTATGCCTGGCAGCGCGACCATTTCAGCTTGCCGGTCACTGCCGAGGCCTATGGCCCGCTGAGCCACGAGCGCGTGCACCCGTTGCTGGGTTACCCGGTAACAGACCAGGCGCTGACCTGGGAAAACCGCCTGGATACCCAGCAGTACCCGACACTGGCCGACCACAAGGTGGGTGAGTCGGTACTGTTCCCGGGGGCAGGCTTTACCGAGCTGGCCCTGGCCGTTGCGCAACTGCACCAGCCGGGCGAGTTCGTCGATATTGAAGAGCTGGAAATCCACAACCCTCTGCTGCTGAGCAGCGAGGCCATCAAGAAAGTGCGCGTGCAGGTGGAAGAGGCCGACGGCACGCTGCGCATCAGCTCGCGCACGTTGATGCAGCACGAAGACTGGGTGCAGCACGTGGTCGCACGCTTGCCGGGCGAAGCGCGCGGTGTGCTGCTGGACACCCGGGCACCGGCGTTGCCAGCCCGCCCGGCAGACTTCACCGGCGAGCAGCACCTGGCAATGACCTGCGCGGTTGGCCTGAACTACGGCCCCGCTTACCAGACCGTGGCCGCAGCCTGGCTGGAGGGGGAGCGCGTGTTGGCGCAGTTGACCGTGCCTGCTGCCATCGAACACGAACTGGCAAGCCTGCACCTGCACCCGGCGTTGCTGGACGGTGCCTTCCAGCTGATTACCGAGCTGCTGGCCAGCCGCCAGGGGCATGACGATGGCCTGGCGTTCATCCCCGTCAAGCTTGGGCGCATTGCCTTTACCAATGCCGGCGGTGTGCCGGTGCTGGCCGAGGTTCGCCAGCGCAAGCGCACCGCGCATTCGCTGTTGGTCGACTTCACCCTGTTCGATGCCAGCGGCGCTGCTGTGCTGGCGATCAAGGATGCGCGCATGCGTGCCGTACGCCTGCAGTACGACCGCAGTGGCGATATCAAGCGTATGGGCCATGTTGGGCAGGCCGCGCCAGGCGCGGTTGTGCCTGTGCAGCGTAACGCCGTGGCCTGCTCGCCGCTGGTCGAGGCCTTGCAGTGCCTGGCGGACGAGCCGGCGCAGGTGCGTTACCTGAATGAAGTGGAGCCACTGCTGGATGTGCTGTGCAGCAGCTTTGTCCTCGATGCGGTGGAACAGGCCGGCGGCTGCATCAGTGCCGAGCAGGTCGCGCAGTGGTCGCAGGGCCAGGGCGACTTCCTGGCGATGCTGTTGCGCCATGCCGAGCACGACGGCAGCCTGCAGCGCAGCGCTGACGGCGGCTGGCAACTGGTCGACCAGGGCGAGCGCCCGACCTCGCAGGCTATCTGGCAAGAGCTGTTCAAGAGCTACCCCGAGTACTTCCAGATTATCCATTCCGTTGGCCGCATCGGCCGACATCTGTCGGCGTTGCTGGATGGCAGCCAGGCCTTCGACACCCTGCAACCGCGCGAAACCAGCGGTGCTAGCCTGGCGCGTCTGGTGCTGGGTGCGGCAGGGCAGCAGCACCTGCTCAGCGGCATTGGCCAGACCTTGGCCGCACGCCTGGCGCAACTGCCGCCGGGCCAGCGCCTGCGCGTGCTGGAATTCGGCTTTGGTGGCGCTTCGTTTGCCGAGCTGTTGTACGCCGGTCTGGATTTCGATCGCCTCGATTATGCCTATTGTGTCGCCGAGCCCGAGCTTGAGCAGCGCCTGCGTGACGACTGCCCGGCGCTGGAGGTATTTGGCCTGGAGCAACTGGCCGACGCCGGTACGTTCGACTGGGTGCTGGTGCCGACCGATTTTGGCCCCCTTGATACGCTGGGTGACGCCCTGCGCCTGGCCAGTGGCCGGCTCAACCCGCACGGCCAGTTGGCGCTGCTTGGGCAGTACCCGGCGCGCTGGGCCGATTTCGTCTTCGGTGCCCAGCCAGACTGGTGGCTGGCCGGCCCGCAGCAGGCGTTGTCGCGCCAGCAAGGCCCGGCGTTCTGGAGCCATGAGCTGCAGCGGCATGGCCTGACCGCATTGCGCACGCTGGAGGCGTTGCCGGGTAACGCCTGTGGTAGCTACCTGTTGCTGGCGGACAAGCCCGCCGGTGCAGACACTGCTGCACCTGTGGCCGTGCAGCGCTGGGCCGTACTCGCCGAAGCAGGGCAGGGCGCCGCCCTGCGCCTGGCAGAGCAACTGCGCGCCCAAGGCCAGCAGGTTGACCTGTTGCAGCCGGGTGACGCCCAGGCACTGGCCGCCCAGCTTGGCGCCTTTGCCCAGCCCCCTGAGCATGTGCTGCACCTGGCCGGTTTCGACAGCGGTACAGGCCTCGATGGCCAGGCCGAGCGCTGCATGCAAGCGGCCGCGCTGGTGCAGGCCTGTGAGTCGCTGACGATCGCCCCGCATTGCTGGCTGTTCAGCCGTGGCGCTGCCGAGCACCTGTACAGCGTCGACACCGCCGCTGAGGTTGCGGCCATCGGCGACGCTGCGTTGTGGGGCTTTGGCCGTACCCTGGCCAACGAATCTCCGCACTGTCGTATTCGCCTGCTCGATCTGGCCCACGCGGCAGCGGTCGAGCTGGCGGTACCCGCGTTGCTGCACGCCGACAGCGAAACCGAGCTGGCCCTGGATGCCGAAGGCCGTCGCTACGTGCCGCGCCTGCGCGTGCTGGCCGACCAGCCGCGCCGCGCAGTGGGCGATGCGCAGTGGGTGTGCCTGGGCTTCGACCTGCCGGGCCAGCTGCGCAACCTGCGCTGGGAAGTGCGTGAGCCGCGTCAACCGGCGGCGGATGAGCTGGACATTCAGGTGCGCGCGACGGGCCTTAACTTCCGTGACGTGATGTTCGCCCTCGGCCTGCTGTCGGACGAAGCCATCGAAAACGGCTTCTCCGGCCCTACCCTGGGCTTCGAATTTGCCGGTGTGGTGCAGGGCAAAGGCGCCGAGGCAGTGGGCGACTTCGCCCCGGGTGACCGTGTGGTGGGCTTTGGCCCCTGCAGCTTCGCCAACCGCCTGGTCACCAACGCCAACGCCGTTGCACGCATCCCTGAAGGGATGTCGTTCGAAGCGGCGGCGACCATTCCGAGTACCTTCTTCACCGTGTACTACGCGCTGCATCACCTGGCGCGCCTGGAACCGGGTGAGAAGGTGCTGATCCACGGTGCTGCCGGTGGCGTGGGCATCGCTGCCATCCAGATCGCCAAATGGCTGGGCGCAGAAATTCACGCCACCGCAGGCAGCGACGAGAAGCGCGACTTCCTGCGCCTGCTAGGCGTCAGCCACATCTACGACTCCCGTTCGTTGGCTTATGCCGACCAGGTGCTGGCGGCCACCGGTGGGCGTGGCGTGGACGTGGTGCTCAATTCGCTGGCCGGTGAGGCCATCAACCGCAACCTGCAGGTGCTGAAGCCGTTTGGTCGCTTCCTTGAGCTGGGCAAGCGCGACTTCTACCAGAACACCCGTATCGGCTTGCGCCCGTTCCGCAACAACATCAGCTATTTCGGTATCGACGCTGACCAATTGATGAGCGAGCGCCCTGCGCTCACCCGCCGCCTGTTCGCCGAAATGATGGAGCTGTTCGAGCAGGGCATCCTGCATCCGTTGCCGTTCCGCGAGTTCGACGCCAACCAGGTGGTCGAGGCCTACCGTTACATGCAGCAGGCGCGGCAGATTGGCAAGGTCGTGGTGACGTACGCCAACCCCATCCAGCAAACCGTCGACACCCGCGTGCAGCCGGTGCGGGCACTGCAGCTTGCTGCCGATGCCAGCTACCTGGTCACCGGCGGCCTGGGTGGCTTTGGCTTGCGTACTGCGCAGTGGCTGATCGACAAAGGTGCCCGTCACCTGGTGTTGCTGGGCCGTCGTGGCCCGGCCAGTGAAGAGGCCCAACCGCAACTGGCGTTGTGGCACGCTCAAGGTATCGATGTGCAGGCCGTGGCGTGCGACATCACCGACCGTGAGCAACTGCGCGGGGTGTTCGATCGCATCGCCGCCAGCCCGTGGCCACTGCGTGGCCTGGTGCATGCCGCGACGGTGATTGACGACAGCCTGATCCGCAACCTTGACGGCGACCAGTTGCGTCGCGTGCTGGAGCCCAAGGCCAAGGGCGCGCAGTACCTGCACGAGCTGACCCAGGGCCTGGCGCTGGACTTCTTCGTGATGTTCTCCTCGGCCACCACCTTGTTCGGCAACCCCGGCCAGGCCAACTACGTGGCGGCCAACCACTGGCTCGAAGCCCTTGCGCGGCACCGTCGTGCTCAAGGGCAGGCAGCCACCGCCGTGCTGTGGGGCGCCATCGACGATGTCGGCTTCCTGGCGCGCAACAGCCAGATCAAGGACGCCCTGCAGAGCCGCATGGGGGGCTCGGCGCTGCGGGCCGAGGCCGCCTTGGCACAGCTCGAGGCCATGCTGTTGCAGGGTGACAACGGCCATGGCGTGCTGGAGCTGGACTTCAAGGCGCTGGCGCGCTTCCTGCCGAGCGCCACTACACCACGCTTCAGCGAACTGGCCCGTGCCTATGGCGGCGACCATGAGGATGAAGGTGGCGGTGAAGACATCCAGCGCATGCTGGAGGAGCTTGACGATGGCGAACTGCTCGAACGCTTCGTCGACATGCTCAAGCACGAGGTGTGCGAGATTTTGCGCCTGCCGCCGGCGCGCCTGGATGCCCAGCGCCCGCTGCAGGAAATGGGGCTCGACTCGTTGATGAGCGTCGAGTTGGTAGTGGCGCTGGAAGAGCGTTTCGGTATTCGCCTGCCGGTGATGGAGCTGAGTGACAGCTCCAGCATCGACAAGCTTGCCGCACGTTTGCTGGAGCTGCTGCGCGGTGAAGCGGGCAGCAGCGAAGAGCAACTGGCGCAGAATGTGCTTGCCCGTCATGGCAGCGAGCACAGTGCCGAAGAGTTGGCGCAGTTGAACGCAGCCTTGGCCGACAGCAACGCGGCACCCAACCGATTGATTGATTAAGAGTGCCAGATGACAGCCAGAACCCCGACCGGCCTTGGTGGCGATGCCAAGCAACGCCTGATCCAGCAAGCCCTCGCCCGACGCCGCCATGTGGCTGCCGAGGGCGAGCAGGGCGCCACCCTGGAGCAGGTGCAGCAGGCTGCCCTGAAGGTGCCCGAGGCGCACTATCGCTTTGACCTGCACCCGGGGTACCAGCAACTGCGGGTTATCCAGCAGAGCGCCATGCAACTGGGCGTGAGCAACCCGTTCTTCCGTATGCACCAGGGCACCGCCGGTGCTCAGACGCAGATTGGTGAGCGCGAGTTTCTCAACTTTGCCAGTTACAACTACCTGGGCTACTCCGGCCACCCGACCGTGGCCGAAGCGGCCAAGGCGGCGATCGACCGCTACGGCACCTCGGTGTCGGCCAGCCGCCCGGTTTCTGGCGACCGCCCGCTGCACCGCGAGCTCGAGCGCGAGCTGGCGCGCCTGTACGAAGTGGACGATGCGGTGGTGATGGTCAGCGGCCATGCCACCAACGTCACCACCATCGGCTACCTGTTCGGGCCACGCGACCTGGTGGTGCATGACGAGCTGATTCACAACAGCGTGTTGCAGGGGATCCAGCTGTCGGGTGCCCGCCGTCTGAGTTTTGCCCACAACGACTGGCAGGCGCTGGACCGCCTGCTGGGCGAGCAGCGCCAGCACTTCGAGCGGGTGCTGGTGGTGGTGGAAGGCATCTACAGCATGGACGGCGACTACCCCGAGCTACCCCGGTTCGTCGAGCTCAAGCATAAGCACAAGGTTTTCCTGATGGTGGATGAAGCTCATTCGCTGGGGGTGATGGGTGCGACGGGCAAAGGTATTCGTGAGCATTTTGGGTTGGCTGGCGATGACGTCGACATCTGGATGGGGACCTTGAGCAAGACCCTGGCCAGTTGCGGCGGGTACATCGCGGGCCGCACGGCGCTGATCGAGCACCTGAAGTTTCTGGCGCCGGGCTTCTTGTACAGTGTTGGCATGCCGCCGGCGGTCACGGCCTCTGCGTTGGCAGCGTTGAAGTTGCTGGCTGCAGACAGCGAGCGGGTAGCGCAAGTGCAGGCGCGAGGGGAGCTGTTCCTGCGCCTGGCGCGTGAAGCTGGGCTGGACACGGCGACCAGTACCGGGTTGGCGGTGATCCCGGTGATTACCGGCAGTTCATTCAAGGCCGGTCGCTTGTCCAGCGCCCTGTTCGAGCGTGGCATCAATGCCCAGCCGATTTTGTACCCGGCGGTGCCAGAGCATTCGGCGCGGGTGCGGTTTTTTGTGTCTTGCGAGCATACCGAAGAGCAGATCAGGCATACCGTTGCGGTGGTGGCGGAGGAGATGGCGCGGCTGGGGTGATGGCCACGCCTACAGCCAGATGGCATCCCAGTGTGGGTATTCGCCGACATTG
The DNA here is from genome assembly GCF_043101865.1 of Pseudomonas sp. zjy_15. Classification (NCBI taxonomy): domain Bacteria; kingdom Pseudomonadati; phylum Pseudomonadota; class Gammaproteobacteria; order Pseudomonadales; family Pseudomonadaceae; genus Pseudomonas; species Pseudomonas sp. zjy_15. The sequence goes on along the minus strand of NZ_JBICII010000078.1, from coordinate 30,692 downwards.
GGTGCCAGGCCGGCCCTGACCGGGTTGGCAATGATGTAGCGAGCGGCGTTGAGCAGGTCATCATCCTTGCGCATGGCGCGATCGCAGTAGCCCGCCTGCCAGATGGGGTTGGTTGTTACGCCGGCCTTGTGCAAGGCATGGCTGGACCTTGATTTGAAGCGGCGCATCAACGTGGCCAGCGTCACCTGTTTCAGTTCTATCAGCCAATGCACATGGTCGGGCATGACCACCCAGGCCAGCGTGGCGCAGCTGTTTTCCCGGTCTGCCTGGCGCAAGTGATTGACCACCAGCCTGGCCAGGTTGAAGTTGTGAAACAGGGGGCGACGCTGGTGGGTGACGGTTGTCAGCATGTACAGCCTGCCGGGGTGTGAAACCCGGTGGCGGCGTAGATGGTGGGCGTGGGCGTAGTGCATGTGGTCATCCTTGAGGCTTCGATCGTTCGAGCCAGCGTAGACGCCCACATGACGCCAGCAGCGATTCAACCATTGCAGAATGTGCCCACTGACCAGGGGGGGGCGGTGATTGGCCAGGGATATTGGCCAGCAGGCCCGGCCCTTTCGCGGGTGAACCCGCTCCTACGACGGCGTGCGCCCAACCACGGATGCGTTTCCGTGTAGGAGCGGGTTTACCCGCGAATACGGTGGCGGCAGCAACGGTGAACGGCCAGGGATACTGGCCCGCAGGCCCGGCCAATTCGCGGGTAAACCCGCTCCTACGACGGTCGGCGCCCAACCACCGACGCGTTCCACCCTCCGTGTAGGAGCGGGTTCACCCGCGAATACGGTGGCGGCGGCAACGGTGAACGGCCAGGGATATTGGCCCGCAGGCCCGGCCCTTTCGCGGGTAAACCCGCTCCTACGACGGTTTGCGCTCAACCACCGGGCCGGTCCGGGCCGGGCGTGGGTCAGATATGCGGTGCCTCATACGCATTCAACTGCTCCACAAACCGCCAATGGCTCTTCTTGCCAAACCCCATCAACCGCTTCAACCGGATATCCCAACGCATGTGGTGGTTGGCAATCCATGGCAATGCAAACAGATGCGCCCCGCGCCAGGGGATGAACGGGTTACGCCGCAGGCTGGCATAAATTTCGACGCGGTGGCTGGCCTGGTGGCTCGCACAACGGGCATGGAAACCAGAGGTATCCGCCACCACCAGGGTGTTGGCTGGCACCGCAAAGCGACGGGGCGGCGGCAAACCAAGGGCCGCCAGCTCGGGCTCGTCGATACGGAACGAACCCTCACGGTGCATCTGCTCGCTGGAGCGCGCCGCCCCCAGGCTTTGACGATACTCCCAGGCCAAACGCTCCGGCGTCAGGCGGTGCGAACCCGGCACATAACTGAACGGCCCTTGGTCATCCGCCACATCGTCCAGGAACAACCACGCTTTCGCCGTGGGGTGGAAGGTGTCGGCATGCAGGCGGGTCTGCGGGTCCTGGTCGGCATTGGCGGCGTCGATCACGATCGACTGCAACTGGTAGGTAATGCCACCGGTATTGGACGACGCATAGGCAATCAGGTCGCGCACCCCACGGTCCGCCACAAACGCCGCACTGGCCGGGTTTTGCGCCAGCACGTCCTGGTCAAGGCTGACCCGGCGGGTAACCGCACGGCCCTGGCGCATTTCCCAGCCGGTGCTGCGCAATGCACCCAGCTCGGCGCGCAAGGCTGCAAACTGCTCGGCAGGCAGGGCGTTTTCACGGATGAAAAAACCGTTCTGCTCAAAATGCGCGCGCTCACCGGCATCCAGCCGCGAGGCCAGCGCATTGCGACGGTAACCTGCCATGGCCATCGCCAACTGACGACGCTGCACATGCAGGCCCAGGGCATTGAGCCGGGCGCTGCCCAGCACCGGGTTGTTCTCGAACGACTTGGCATGGGTAGCCAACTGCAGGCAATGCCAGGGGAGTGCCGCGTAACGGCCGATGTCCTTGATCGAAACAGGCATGATCTAGTCCTTTGATGGGGCCAATGGCCGGCCACAGCCGAGCATGGTCCGGGTATAGTTGAGCAACGGCGCCACTCGCCGATAGGCCACCCGCGCCGGGTGTGGCGCGTTGAGGCAGGCGAGGGCGTGCCAGGCATCGCAGGGCAGGTCTTGCTGGACGTCGGCATAGCGCGCATAGCGCAACAAGGCGCCGGCTACCAACTGGTCCAGGGTTAAACGCCGGGTGCGGCGCGGCAAGGGCTGATGGTCCTCGGTCAGGCCCCAGCCGGCATAGAACGGCGTGCCATAGGTGACCACCGGCAGCCCGCGCAGCAAGGCTTCGAAACCGGCGGTGGAACTGAGCGTATGCAGTGCATCGACCTGGCCATACAGGCTGGCGATGTCCACACCCGCCAGGACCTGATCGGCCAGCCCCATCAGCTGTGCCGGGGCAATGTGCCCGCGGCGCTTGCCGGCTTCCACGTCGGGGTGCGGCTTGTACAGAATCCAGGCATCCGGCAACCGCGCGCGCACCTGTTGCAGCAGCCGCAGGTTGCACCCGGCACCGCCACCGCTGCACAGCGCCGAGGCGTCATCCTCGACCTGGCCCACCACCAGTACCCGCAGTTGCCCCGGCTGCCCCAGCAGGGCCGGGCGCACCTTGCTGCGCAGGTTGAACTTGCTGGTGCCGCTGGCAACGATCTGCGCCCGCAAGCGCGCCGCTTCGGCCAGGCATGGGGCGTCAAATTCGCCCTGCTGCAAGAGCTGCTCCAGGTCGCTGGCAGACTGCGCATCGTAATGAATGCCACCCCGGTCCAGCACCAGTGACAGCGCCGGGCTGTTGGTTGCCCCCAACCCCGTGGAGCGCAAGAAACCATCCTCGACCCGCCACAGTGGCACCCCCGCCTGGCGCGCACGTTCGGCCAGGCCGGCCGGCTCGCGCGCAGCCCACACCAGCAGCCGGCCCTGTTCGGCCGCTACCTGGCTTATCAGTTGCGGGCTGTCCACGCTGAAACGCAACTGCCCCCAACGGCTTGCGAAAAACCGCCGGATGTTGTGCTGCTTGTGCCGCTTCACGCCCAGTACCGTGGTGGGGCCGGCAAACGCAGCATCGCGGGCTTTCTTGTTGGCCAGCTGGCGGGCAACGGTCAAGGCATCGGTCAGTTGGCCGCTCAATGGGTCGACATAACGGCAGTAGCGCACATAGGCCGCCGCCACCAGTTGCACAAGGTCTGGCCGGGCCTGCCGGCGAGCAATGGCCATGCGGTCATCGGTCAGCCCCCAGCCTGCATAGAACGGCAGCCCGAAACAGGTCACCGGCACGCCCTGGATCAACGCCTCCAGCCCGGCCTGGCTGGTGCCCACGTACACGCGCCGGGCACGCCGGGCCAGTGACGCCCAGGCTACCGGCCGCGCCTCCAGCGTGACCCCACGGGCCCGCGCGGCATCCAGCAGGCAACTGGGCTTTTGCCCGCCCAGGCAGTCCGGGTGAATGCGCACGCGCACGTCGGCATCCGGGTTTTCTGCCAGGGCCTCATCCAGCATTCGCACGTAGTCGGCTTCGCAGAGCCCGCCGCCCGGGATCGAATAATCCCCGGCAGTCTGGTCCACCACCAGCACCAGCGGCCGCGTGCGGCCCAACGGGTCCTCCTCAGGCAGGTCCTGGGCGTTGTTGTACTTGCCGATGCCGCTGCTGCGCATCAAGGCAATCAGTTCGCGGGCGCAATCGAGTTCGTATGCGCTGAGCGCCTCGGGCTGCTGCAGGATGTTTTCCAGCAGCGACGGGCGGTCTGCCAGGTAGTGGATGCCCACCGGGTCGACCACCATGGACATCGGCGTATCGCCCTCGATGCCCAACGAAGATGAACGCAAAAAACCGTCTTCCAGCGCAATGTAGGGCAGCCCCCAGCGCTGGCACAGCACCCGGGCATGGGCCGACGACTGCTTGTAGCCGATACCGGCAATGGCCTTGAGCCCTTTGGGCGCCTTGCGGCCACGGCGCCACAGCCAGAAGGGCGGGCCTTCCGGGCCGAGGAACTGCGGCAGGTGCAGCACCTTCCAGGCCACCCATTGCGACATGATGCCGACCCAGCCGCTGCCGTCTACCAGGGCATCGGGTGGCACGTAACCTTCGGGCGGGTGGGGTACAAAGGGCGGTGTGTTGTGCATTACACGGCCCGCCACATGTTACGCACCGGCGGGAACGGCACCCAGCGCTTGCGGCGCAGGGCAAAGCCATTATGCAGGTACAGGTGCTGCGCCCGATGATTGCTCAGCGGCACCTCCAGCTCGACCTGGGTAAAGCCTTGGCCGGCGGCGTGCGCGCAGCACGCCTGCACCAGCGCCGAGCCCACGCCCTGCTGGCGTGCGGCCTTGCTGACCCGCAGCCCGTACAGCAAGAACGGGTAGCGCCATTCGCGCAGCTCGCTCAGGCAGAACCCGATAAACCGCACCCAGCCACTCAACACGCCGAACTCACGCACGAACGGCCGCCAGTGCAAGGCAAACGGCCCGCGCCGGCCATGCTTGAGCGCGGCAAAGCCCAGTGCCTGCTCGCCGTCGAAGGCCAGCAGCACACGGTCCCAGTGGATAGCCGCCCCCAGCAGGCGATAGCGGCAGGCCGTATTGCCAATCAGAAACGCCAGCGACCCCCGCCCCTCGGTCAGCAAGCGGGCCAAGGCAGGGTCTGCGGCACGCTCCGGCGACAGGTCCGATCCCAAAACGATACGCACCACGTTGTCAGGCTACCCCGGCACTGGCCATAGGCGTGTCCTGGCGGGTTGCCGGCGCCAAGGCATGGGCCAGCAATGTGCTGGAAAGCTGCTGCACCGGCATTGGCCTGGCCCCGCAGCCAGGCTGGCGGCGGTTGGACCACACCAGGTAGTCGGTATCCCCCGCGGGCGCACCGACAGCCTGGTACACCTCGGGCAAAATCGGCACATGGTCGCCAAAGAAGCACAGCAGCGCCTCGTTCGGCTGGGCCAGCAAGGTTTCGCGCAGCATGCCCAGCATGCGGTCGGCATTGCCGATGTGCCGCAGGTAGGGCGCCAGGTCTTTCATGCCCGGTTGCAGCGGGCGGTCGAACCAGGCGGGCAGCTCGTGCGCGGCTACGCTTTCCAGGTGCAACGGGCCATGGTTTTCCATGGTGACCGCATGGATGAACAGCGGCTGGGTGCGGCCTGGCGCCTGCAGCAGCGCGCGGATTTTGTCTGCCACGGCGCAATCACCAATGAACGGCCCGGCCTTTTGCGAAGCGTTGAACGCCTTCACATCGATGAATTCATCAAAGCCCAAGGCCGGCAGCACCTTGTTGCGGCCATAGAAACCACCATCGTACGGGTGGATGCAAATGGTCCGGTACCCCTGCGCCTTGAGCCTGGAGGCGATACTGGGCAGGCCTTGGCGGGCCAGCACCCGGTACGGATTGAAGCGGTGCACGCCCAGCCGGTCGGCAGGGATGCCGGTAAGGTAGGCGAACTCGGTACGCACCGTATTGGCGCCCCAGGCCGCCACCTGCAGCTTGCCCCGGGCCAGCGCCTGGCTGGCCAACAGGTCGTACTGGTCGAGCACTTGCGGGCGCACGCCAGGCCACAGCCCACGCACATCGAAGAACGACTCGCTCTGCACCGAGACCAAGTCCGGCAGCGCCTCGGCCTGGGCCGCTGGCGGCTGCGAAGAGGCCGGCACAGCCCCACCCGCAAACGGCGAGCCCAGCCCGTCCCGGTCCACCGGCGCCCGCGCCGCCCAGAAGTACCGCCACAAACTGGCCGCCAGGCCCCAGCCGCGCACATCCCGCTCGGCATCAAAGCTCGGCCGCACAGGCCGATGCCCCAGGCGCAGCAAGCCCAGGCCCAGCGCCAGCGGCAGCAACGCCTCAAGCCGCGCGCCCGGCACCTCGAAGCTCAACCCCGCCCACAGGTAAACCAGAAAGCCCACTGCCAGCAGCGCGGCCTTGCCAAAGCCAAAGAACGGCAAGTACAACCGCGGAAACTTCACTGCATCGCTGAAATACTCGAAATCTGCACACACAAACGGCTCGCGCAGCGAGTGATACTTGGCGTTGCTTACCAGTACGATCAGCAGCCACAGCAGCAACACATTCACGCCACTGAACAACGGCCGCGCCGTCAGTGCATACAACAGCCCGAAGGCCACACACCACAGCCCCGCGTGCAGCAGCCAGCAATCGGCCGGGCGACGCAGGGCAGGGCGGGGAACCAGCAGGCGCTCGACCGCGACGGTCAAGCCCAGGCCGATCAAGGCGACCGGCAACATGGAAACATCAATCACTGTACTTCAACCCACGCAGGATCATCGAAGAAAGCCACTGCGGGATAAGCCCCAGCAGCCAGGTGCCCAGGTTGAGCGGGAACGGAAAGCTGATACGCGCCTGGTTCGCTGCCAGCCCGCGCTTGATACGCCTGGCCGCTTTGTCGGCGGTCCACAGAAAAGGTTTAGGCCCGGGCATTTCGAAGCACATCTTCGACTCCACATACCCCGGCACAATCACATTCACTTTCACCCCTTCCGGCGCCAGCCAGTCGCGGATGGCCTCGCCGTATACGCGGATGGCGGCCTTGCTGGCGCTGTAGGTCGGTGTGACCGGCAAACCACGCCAGCCCGCCAACGAACTGAACAGGGCGATCTGCCCGTCGCCACGGCTGCGCATGGCGGGCAGGGCGGCCTCGACAGTGGCCAGGGCGGCCATCACGTTCACTTCCATCAGGGCGCGGCTGTCGTCCCAGTCTTCCGCTTCGCCATTGGCGCCCACGGCGGTGTTAAGCCCAGCGCCCACCAGCACCAGGTCGGGCTGATGCTGCTCGCTTACCCGGCGCACCATGGCCCGCAGGGCGTCAAGGTCGCGCACGTCGAGGGCTTCCAGCAGCACCTGGGCACCCAGGGCGCGGCATTGTTCGGCTATTTCGGCCAGGCGGTCCTGGCGCCGGCCTTGCAGGATCAGCGTCACCCCCGGGGCGGCGTAGGCAGGCGCCAGCGCGCCACCGATACCGCCTGTGGCGCCGGTGATGAGGATGCAGCGGGGTGAGGCATGCGAACTCATAGGTATTTTTCGATTCTTGAGGTTTTCGCCATCAGCACTTCCAGGCAGTTGGCCACGGCCATGTCCATGCCGCAGGCGGTGTAGAAGCCGCCGTTGACCTGGGTGGTGTGGATGACGGTGTTGCGGAAGCGTTGAAACAGCGTGTTGTCGGGCGCTTCGGGCTGCTGCCAGAAATCATCCAGCCCGCCCTGGTGGGTTAGCCCCGGCATCGCGTAGATCGGCTCGGCCAGCGTGTAGGTAGGGCGGTGGTGCAGCAATGCAGAAGCTCCCGCGGTACTGTTGACGGTGATCATGCCGGTGATGTGCGAGAGCAGCGTAGGCATGTGCCCGCTTTCCATGAAGTCGACACGCTCGGCCACGTCGTACTTACGCGCCAATTGCTCGGTCACCTTGCGGTAGTTGACCAGCCCAGGTGTCAACGGGTGGTTTTTCACCAGCAGGCGCGCATCGAAGGGCGCGTTGAGCGAGAACGAGTCGATCACATGCTCGATCACCTGGGTCATGTTCTGGAACGGCGAGTGGTCGCGGATTTGCGCATCGCTGTCCAGCTGCAAGGGCAGCAAAAACGTGGGGTGCCGTTCGCGGGCCACTTCGGCCACCAGCGCGTCGTCATGCACACGGGCACGCAGCAGGCGCATGCCCTGGCGAATGAAACCGGCGTACTCCACGGCTGCGTTGAACGGGGCATGGGTGCGGTAGCGTGGGAAGCACAGCCGGTTCAGCGCGCCGCCGGCGTGGTACAGCACATCGTGCGTGGCACGTGCGGCGAACGACAGCTTGAACGGGTTGCCATTCTGGTAGCGCGGAATGTACTTGCCCACATCGCGGTACCACTGTGGGTCACGTGGCAAACGCGAGTTGTTGTTGACCCCGTCGCGTTCCAGCGTCACCCAATACGGCCGAAAGTAGCCTTCCTCGAACACGTGCACGCGGATACCCGACAAGCGCGCCAGGGTCACGGCCGGGCGGTGTACCGGGCGACAGTCGCCGAATAGCACCAGGTCGGTAATACCCAGTTGATGGAACACCTGTGAATACCAGGCCTGCATGTCTTCCGGGGCGTGCGGGCAGGTCAGCTGCGCGCCGCTGGGGCCATACAGGGCGTCACCGACATTGAAGCGCACACTGTGCACCCGCTGGCCGATATCCCGCAGCCCCTTGGCAAGGCGACTGAAGAAGGGCGAACTGACACCCTGAAGCAGCAGAAAATTGTGTGACGGGATACGCAGCAGCGGACCACGCGTCGCCCTTGCATTCAGTTGGTCGGGCGCTTCATGCCCAACAAACTGCTCAAGCGTCGTTTCAAGTCCTGCCATCGGGAGGGAGCTCCAGGCTGCGGTAAGGCGTGCCAATTTTGTAGTTCGTATAAGGTTCGTTCGGCGGTGGTGAAGCGGTTGGTCACCAGGCTTACGTAAGTGGGGTAGAGCAGCAGCGTGCCCGCTACCAACTGGTCCAGCGTCAGTTGTCGGTTGCGCCGTGCCTGCACCGGTGCTTGAAGGTCCAGGTCGCGGGTCAGCCCCCAGCCGGCGTAGAACGGCTGGCCATAGGTCGTCACCGGCACACCGCGCAGCAGGGCCTCGAAGCCCGACTGCGAGGTCAGCACATGCAATTCGTCGACCACTTCCAGCAATTGCTGCAGTGGCGTATCGCCGATCACTTCATCGCACCAGTGCACGGTTTGCGCTTCGTCGTCACCGCGGGCGCGCGTGCCGGCCAGTACCTCTGGGTGGGGTTTGTACAACACCCACGCATCAGGGTTTTGCTCACGCACGGCGCGCAGCAGTTGCAGGTTGCTGCGGATACGGTTGCCGCCAAAGCGGATGGACGCATCGCCCTCTACCTGGCCAGGCACCAGGATCACCCGTTGCGCATGCGAAGGGCGCTGCCAGCTGGCGCCGGGCAAGTTGTACTTGGTCAGCCCCGCCGCGCAGATGGCCAGGCGCAAAGCATGCGCGCGGGCTAACAACTGCGGGTCGAATGGCTCTTCAGCCAGGATGCGCTCCAGGCGCGAAGGCCGGGTGGCGTCGTAGTAAATACCCAGGTCATCGACCACCCACGACAACGGTCGCGCCTTGCCGGCGCCCAGGCCGACCGAGCGCAGAAAGCCGTCTTCCACCCGGTTGACGGGCAGTGGGTGGGCGCAAAGGTGGGTGTCGTGCTTGCAGCCCCAGGACACCACGGGCAAGTCTTGCGCCAGCGGTTGCTCGGGCTTGACGAAGCGAATGGCTGCGCCATTGAAAAACAGGTTTGCCAGCGGTTCTTTCCAGCGGCTGAAACCCAGCATCTGTACGGCGCTTGGCAACACGCTGCGGTGCCGCCGTTGCAGCCCCAGCCAGTTGATCAGCACCTCTGGCGTGCACGGCTGACCCCGTTCAGGGCAGACATAGCGCGGGTAGGCCACCAGGCTGGCATGAATCAGTTGCGCCAACGGCACAGGCTTGCGCCGCGAAGGTGCCGGCAAGCGATCGTCGGTCAGCCCCCAGCCGGCATAGAACGGCATGCCCCAGGTGTGCACCGGGACGTTCCAAAGCAGGGCATCGAAGCCCAGTTGCGACGTCATCACGAACACTGCACGCATGCGTGGCAGCAAATCGGCCGGGTGAACATTGTGGGCCAGTACCTGCACCCGCGGGTTGCCGGCCAGCGCTGCCAGGTCGAAGTGCCCGGCCTTGCGCCCGGCCACCACGTCGGGGTGCACCTTGAGCACGATGGTGCTATGCGGGTAGCGGGCCAATGCCGCCTCCAGCATGGCCCGGAAGTCGCCGGCCCCTGCACCTTGCAACGAGGCATCGCCACAGGTCTGGTCGGCCACCAGCACGCAGTCGGCCGGTAACGCTGGCAACTCGATGCGTGCGTCGTTGTACTTCGACACCCGTTGCTGCTGCCACAGGTCACGTAGCGCCAGGGCACGTTGGGTTTGCTCGGCGTCTAGCGGTGTGGCGATCAACTGTTCGAGGCGGGACGGCTGGGAGGCGTCGTAGTACACGCCCACGTCATCGACGATCAGCGACAGGGGCGGTTCGTCGGCGCCCAGGCCCACGGAACGGATGAAGCCGTCTTCCAGCGTGAGAACGGGCTTGCCAGCCTTGTGCGCCTCGGCCATCGCCTTGATGGCGCTTGGCTTGCGGCCCCAGGCCATTACCCAATCAGCGAGCTCGACATCGCGCACGGCACCGCTTTGCAGCGCGAATTCGGGCAGCAAGGCAGGCAACGTACTGATGCGCTGGGCTCCTTTTGACAGGATCAGCAGGCGAGGGCGGGGCGAAGCGTCGTCCATATACGTGGAGCGGCATCCATTCAGCAAAGGGGCGGCATGGGCCTGTAGCCCTGCGGGTCCGGTGGAAACGAAAGAGGGCGAATCTTAATACAAATTCACATTTGTAGGCGTGCCGCTGAGCAAAAAACGCGAAAAGAAATTAGACGATATGTGCAGATGATGTCCTATGGTATCAAAATGATATCTGATCCCGAAAAACTCCCCCGAAAACGCGGCGTACCACACACCGCTGGGGAACGTACGCACGCCTGTAGGAGCGGGTTTACCCGCGAAGCTTTTTCCCATAGGTACAAAAGCTCATCTACTCCTACTCCAGCATCTCCAGCAAATAGATGTATTTTTCCAGCAGCAACCCCATCCGGTCGCGCTCCTTGTACTCAGCGACCGTTTCTGGGCGCAAGCAATGGAACAGCGCTGTGAGGAGAAACACGTAGCGCAAGTTCCCTAGCGCCTGTTCCACATCGAAGCGCTCCGGCAGGGCTGCTCGGTACGTCTCGATGAACTCGGCCTGCGCTGCCAGGAATACTTTCATGTCCTTGCGCCGGAACAGGCTGCCCAGGTAGGCGCCGCCGTCAAAGCCTACGCGCCCAACCTTTACCTCGCTCCAGTCGATCAGGTGCAACTGGCTTTTGTCGACGAAGAGATTTTTTTGCAGGTAATCCATGTGGCTGATGCAGCGCTTGCTGCGCCGTGCTTTGGCTGCCATTTTTCGGGTCAACGGCACAAATGCCTTGAAGCGCTCGGCAAGGCCAGCAAACCTTTCGTCTTCGAGCCCAAGCTTCACCAATCCAGGCAAACACCGGGAGAAATTGAAGCGTGGGCGAAGTTGAAACCAAGGTCTGAAGAAATCCATGCTCCAAAGCAGAGGTGCCTTTACAAGTGGCTGCGCTTGCAGATAGTCATGGCTTAACGTCTCCAGTTCTGCAATGCCTAGCGCCAGCGGTTTGCCGATCTTGTGCATTCGTGGGGGCTTGCCGCGTACGAACTCGGTGAAGATCAAGCTTTCCCATGGTGTTTCAATAACCCCCAGGCAGGCGGGGTAGTGAAAATGTATGCTGCCGGTCAGCATGCCATCTGCGCGGTGAAAGCGCGCTTCCTGGCTGCCGATGAACGCTATTTTGCGAATCGATTTTTCCACGACCTCTACCGGTTGACCGGTACAAGGGTCCTGTAGCCGATGGTGGCGTACGTAGTTCACGAACGAAGCATTACCGCCCAGCACCTCGGTCGTAATCTCCAGCGTCTTTCCTTCCCATTGGGGGGCTAGAGCGTGAAGATGGCTTTCGAGAGAGGCGCTTTGCCAGCGGTAGTGTGTTTTGCTGGCTACATGCCGGCGTGTAGGAGGATTCATAACATCCATGTTGCCACTGCCATACGTCCAATTTGAAGCTGAGAAAGGGGGTATGCTGCTGTATGAGCGGCCTGTGTACAACGAAAAGTTACAACAAGATATTGATTTGGAAGGTGGGTGAGGGCTGAACGCCTTGTGGTTCAAGGGTTGCCGCTGGCGTCGGGGTTTGTGCTAGGCCAAGCGATGCTTCCCGCTTTTTTGGTGTCGTTGCGCGGGAATCGCTCCACCAGTATTTATCGGGTAGCGCGCCGAACTGGTCCAGCGACTGCATAGACAACAAGCCTTCACTGATGGTCCGAGAGTTGCGGTTTCCGCGTCTAATCACTTAATGACTTGCGTCAAACGAATCCAATGGCTATGGCGTTCCCGCGCAATCAGTCCGAGTTGGCACCTTGTAAAGGCACACCTACGAAGTTAGTTAACTGGTTGCCGGGTGTAAAAGTCTGCAGAGGCTGAGATGTGAAGAGATGGATTAAATTTGATGCCTCAATGACATCATGGGCTGAAATTCGGCGCTTAGTTCTCTGTTCTGCTAGCGTCGCCGCCAGTCAGATTGCTCTGAGACTGGTGCTTCCGCACTATGCTTCCAGCGGTAAAAACCTTAACATTCGCGCCTTCGTATACATTCGCTGTCGTCAGGGACGAAAATGAATCACCTCAGCATCGCCAAAGAAGCCCTTATCGCTCAAGCTCAAGCCGTTACTCAGTTGGCCGACCGCCTGGATGGCGAGTTCCAGAGCGCCGTTGAACTGATCCTTGGTTGCCAGGGGCGTACCGTGGTGTGCGGCATGGGTAAGTCTGGCCTGATCGGCCAGAAGATGGTCGCCACCTTCGCATCCACTGGCACCCCCAGCTTTTTCCTGCACCCGGCCGAAGCCTTCCATGGCGACCTGGGCATGCTCAAGCCAATCGATGTGCTGATCCTGATCAGCTACAGCGGCGAAACCGAAGAGCTGATCAAGCTGATTCCCAGCCTGAAGTCTTTCGGTAACAAGATCATCGCCATGACTGGCAACGGCAAATCTACGCTAGCCAAGCATGCAGACATCTGGCTCGACATTTCGGTCGAGCGTGAAGTTTGCCCGAACAATCTGGCCCCCACCACTTCGACGCTGGCGACTATGGCCATGGGTGATGCACTGGCAGTGGCGCTGATTGAGGCTATCCAGTTCAAACCAATGGACTTCGCTCGCTACCACCCCGGTGGCAGCCTGGGTCGCAAGCTGCTGACCCGTGTTTGTGACGTCATGCACTCGCCTGCGCCTGTTGTTTCTCCATCTACCAGCTTCCATGATTGCTTGCTGGTCATGACTCGTAGCCGCTTGGGCATGACGGTGGTGATGGATAACGACAAGCTGGTCGGTATCGTTACTGACGGCGACCTGCGTCGGGCGCTGCTGGAAGACGAGAGCGTTATTCAAGCCTCGGTTGAGCAGTTCATGACTGCCAGCCCACACACTATTCGCGAGGATTCTCAGCTTTCTGAAGCTGAGGCCTACATGCTGGACAACAAGATTCGGGCGTTGGCTGTGACTGACGCTGAAGGTGCTGTTGTGGGGGTTGTTGAAATTTTTGACTGATCGCTCCTAGACCTCGTAGGCGGTTTTGTGTGTCTTGGCAGCGTACGCTTCGGTGCGCTGCTTTGGCATTTCTCCTCCCCCCCCCCCGGAAATGCTGGCTTTTTCGGCCTACCTCCGCGCTCATTTCTCACTCCCTGCTTTTCCACCCTTGAATAATGATCTATATTCGACTGGCGTGAAGCGGTGGGTGCATTAAGGATGCTGAGATCCGCTTTCAATAATGCAGTTTTAAGTTGATCTGTATAGAGATGAGACATGATGAGCGCCGTTGAGTCACCAAATAACACGAATATCAAGCAGGCGGAATCTAAAGCTGATATTTTGAAATATGAAATTCAGCGGAATGGTGTTGAAGCTTTGGTGATGTCTGGGGCTAATCCCAAGCGAGCAGTCATTTCGTTTTCGAGCATGAATCCCGGTAAGTATGAGCGTTGGTCATGGTTTTTTGAGCGCCATGCGGAAGGGTGCGAAGATCTATATATAATTTTCAAGGACGACTCGCAGCATTATTATCTGGGGGATAGTACGTCCTCTATGTATATTAGGCATATTAAGTTTATTAACGAGCAGCTAGAGTCGCGCGGGCTTAAGGCGTCTGATGCATATATGGTTGGCTCTTCCATGGGTGGGTATGCTGCGCTTTATTTTGGGTTTGCGCTTGGTGTTGCAGGTGTGGTCTCCATAAATCCTCAAGTCGATTATGCAAGTACCCGTCGTCACTCCTTGCAAAACTGGGAGAGGCAAATTCGGGCGATTGGAGATACTTGGGTTGATTTAAATGACTTTGTTTATCGTTTTGAAGTTAAGCCAAAGATACACATTGAGCATGGCGATTATCCTGCAGATGTGGCGGCTGTTAACAAGCTCATTGGATCGCTTACGGATTTGAAGATTTGCTACAGTCGAGAGTTCACCGGCGGTGGGCATAGCGAGACAACTATTAATAAATACCGTCTATTCGATATTATTGATTTCTGGGCTAAAGGGCGTTCTATAAGCTAGGCCAATTCTGCTATTGGCCTCCCTTGAGAGCATGGGGAAAGTAAAATTACTCTCCCTCATGCGGCCTTATTACTGAGCCATCGTGCTCATTACCTTGGCATATCCTAGTGCCGTACTGAGAACACTTTCTTTATCTTGGGCGCATAGAATAGCGTCAGCAACCTCACGGAACGCCCCTGTTCCGCCGCTGGCTAGCAGCGTTTGAGTTGCTGCTGCTTTCACGTAAATAGGAGCGTCCGCTACAGCGAAAGAAATGCCGCAAGCTGAGAAGGCTGGTAGGTCAATACTGTCATCACCAATGCATGCTGTTTGCGCAGATGTAGCACCTGCTTCATCCATCAATTGCACGCAGGCACTGTGCTTATCTTTAACCCCAAATTGGCACAGACTGATACCTAAGTCAGACACGCGTTTGCGTAAGGTCGCTGAGTCACGACCCGACAGCACTGCAACTCGTACACCGTTCTCTTCTAGCATGCGCATTCCCAGTCCGTCACGCACATGGAAGCGTTTAATGCATTCTCCTGTAGCATCATAGTAGATGCCGCCATCAGTTAGAACACCATCAACGTCCGTGATGACTAGGCGGATATCTTTGAGAGTCGGCTTGATAGTGGGTTGTTGACCGGTGATGAGAGCTCTGACATGCTCTAAGCACTCTGGCGTATCTACCCCAGGTCCTGTCGGCTCGACTATATAGGCTCGAATGCAATATCCAGCAGCCATAAGACGAAGTTGCTCTAGCTTTTCAGCATGCTCCATCATTGGTTGGGGTAGTGTAGAATATTGCGCAACTACATCGCGCCTATACGCATAGACACCAACGTGCTTCAAATAAGAAGTCGCTTCTTTGTCTCGAGGGTAAGGGATTGGCGAGCGACTGAAATACAATGCGTTACCGTTAGTGGCAAGCACAACCTTCACGGTGTTAGGGTTTTTAGCTTCCTGTTCGTCGATCGGGTGACAAAGCGTTCCAACGCTCACTCCAGCGTCGGCAAGCATGCCTGCGGCTAGCGACTCAATATCAGTCGGACGTACTAGCGGCTCATCCCCCTGGAGATTAATGTAGATGTCTGCATCAATCTCACGCATAACTTCTGCTAGTCGATCAGTGCCAGAAGGGTGATTCGGTGAAGTCATAACGTATTTTCCGCCGAATGCGCGTACCGCTTCTGCAACACGTTCATCGTCGGTGGCGATGACTACATCATTTGCGTTAGAAACCTGAAGAGCACGCTCGTAAACGTGCTGCACCATTGGCTTTCCTGCAATGTCGGCCAGCGGTTTACCTGGCAAGCGTGTTGAGCCGAATCGGGCTGGGATAACGATCGCGACCCGTTGTTCAGAGCTTGGCATGTTCACAATCCTTGCTACCTAAGATCTGCTTACGAGATTTGCAGCGGTGGGAATGATTTAACCAGATCATCAAGTGCTTTAATTTGCATCAGGAATGGTTCCAGCTTATCTAGCGGCAGGGCGCTTGGTCCGTCACATTTGGCTTGGTCTGGGTTGGGATGTGCCTCAAGGAAAAGTCCCGCAAGACCGACGCCCATACCCGCACGTGCAAGATCTACTACTTGGTCGCGGCGACCACCCGATGCGGCACCAGACGGGTCGCGGTTCTGGAGTGCATGGGTGACGTCAAAAATGATTGGCAGATTGTCACAGGTGCGCTTCATCACACCGAACCCGAGCATGTCGACTACCAAGTTGTCGTAGCCCATGCACGAGCCACGATCGCAAAGAATTAACTGATCGTTGCCCGCTTCTTTGAACTTATGCACGATGTTCTGCATCTGTGACGGGCTCAAGAACTGAGGCTTCTTGATGTTCACCGGCTTCCCTGTCTTGGCCAAAGCGAGGACCAAGTCGGTCTGACGAGCCAAGAACGCTGGGAGCTGAAGGATATCTACAACTTCAGCAACAGGGGCAGCTTGATAAATCTCGTGAACGTCAGTAATGATAGGTACGCCGAACTCAGATTTTACCTTCTCGAAAATTCGCAGGCCTTCTTCCATGCCTGGTCCGCGATAGGAGTGGATGGAGGACCGGTTGGCTTTGTCAAAACTGGCTTTGAAAACATATGGAATGCCAAGCTTTTCTGTGACACGTACATATTCAGCGCAAGCAGTCAGGGCGAGGTCTTCGGACTCCAATACATTGATGCCTCCGAAGAGGACAAATGGGCTATCGTTAGAGCATTTGATATGTTGGGAAATCTGGATCATGTTTAGGGTTGCCCGTTAATCTAGGTGTTCGAAGGTCAAAAATGGAAGTGCCTGCTCTAATTCCGATGCGCTCATAGTGGTCATCAGAATATTGAAGTCTGGTGGCTCGATCGACGCTGGAGGAGTCTGGGTTTCAGTCAGAATTAGAGATGATTCTGATATTCTATAGTATCTGTAGCCATATGGCTTCAGTGAGGCATGAATAGTTTCAGTTAGAGATGTGGGTAGTAGCTCGCATATGATATCAGGCTTGGATGCTTCGATAATGTTCTGCGCGCTGCTAAGGATGAGGTGCTCAGCACCCTCCGCATCAATTTTCAGGAGCTCGATTCTGGGGATGTTTTGATCCTGCACAAATTTATCAAGGCTGGTTGCCCGGACAATCCGGCTTTCCACTGGTGAGCGATCAGTTACTTCTGAAACTGTAGTCGAGCCAGAAACGAGAATGTCTTCACCAGAGTAAATAAATAGCTCTACTTCTGGACTGCCATCCGTGATTGCTATATTGAAGCACTTGAGGTTGGATGCCCCGTTGGCACGCTTATTCGCTAGCAAGCGAGAGTAAACCCTGTCTAAAGCCTCTATAGCAAAAACTTTAGACTTAGGGTTGCTTTTTGCTGCAGCTAGGGAGTAGACGCCAGTGTAGGAGCCAATGTCGATGACATGTGACGACGACTTGGCGAGCGTTGTCCAAAGTCTAAGGCTTGTGGACTCGTACGCATTTTTCCCATGCCAAAAATAAGTGCGAGCAACGAAGTCATCATTGTTGCTGAACATGGAGAATAAGATGTCATCAATCTCAATGTCGACGAATCCAAAGTATGAAGTTTTCTCCATTAAAGATTCAAGTTGAGCCTGGTCGATTTTTGTATTGGCTTTAAGTTGGTATAGCCTTCTTAGCGCCAGCGCAGCTTCGTTCTTATTCTCCATGAACTTCATGCAGCTACCACCCGTTTCCCGAACAGTGAAGAGAATTCTTCGTAATCTAGATAGGGGCGCAAGAAGGACGCTTTGCTGCAGTTGACTATGCGTTTCCCCTCTTTGTTCATGATGGTGTTGGCGTTTGCAATATTCCAGATCTGAATGCTGGTGAAGCTATCTTCCAGTTGCGGGTTGCTTTCTTTGTAAAAGCGGGGTGACTCAGCCGAATACTTGAGGTCGCAGCCGAGTAGATAAATATCTTTGATCCCGAGATAGTACGCGAACTGAATGGCAAGCATAGTCGTTGTGCAGCCAAAGAAATAGCCGGCGCGAATATCTCTCGAGAAACCGTCTCTTTGGAGTGCTGGTACGTAGTAGCTCTTGTTCGGAAGTGCTCTGTCATCAACTTCACGAAGCTCTTCGCGAAGGATTCGAATCGTCTTGGGGTCGAGGTCGGTAGTGCCGAAATGGCTCTTCTCCGGGTGCGTTAAAAAACGCTTGTCCGAGAGCACGTAATAGTCAGTGGTGAAACCATGCTGCTCTTCCAGCATGGTGGAGGCATTCATGCCAATGGTCACTTCTCCTTTCAGAAGCGAAAGGTCTTCTGAAAGAATAGAGGGACCATTTGCCAAGATAAAGGCACGTTTGCCCTTCTCGCGATTCTTCAGGGACGAAATAGATTTAAAAATTTTCATAAGCGTTATCGAACACCCTAGCCATTTTTTCTGGGGTCAAGTAGGACTTGAAGTAGTCCAGGCTTGCTTCTTGAAGTTCAGCGGTCTTCTTCCAGTCATTCGCTAATTCATGAAGCGTCTCAGCGATCGACTCGCCTGTGGCATAGAGGAATGGAGGCTTGTTGCCGTCGGCGAATGTCGAAAATACTGCCTTACAGAAGTAGTCCGCCCTGTTAATTGTGACGTTGCCAGCGGCTAGACCCTCAACCGATACCTGGTGGAATCCGCCAGTGGCAATCTCATCAATAGAAACGTGGCACGTCTTTCGTACAGCCATCAAAACTTTTGGAGAAACAGGTTTGTCAGGTACCACCGCTTCGATCTTGCCGAGGCTAACAAGCGAGTTCATCGCTGTTTCAAGCTCTGCCACATACTTGTTGTTCCAGCGGCCTGGCCTTAAGTGAGTTGGGCTGAAGATAACTCGAAGCTTCTCACCTTTTTGCCTGATGCTCGCCATCGGCGTGTCGTGAATAATGTTTGGGACAAAAATATGGTTGTTATGGATCCTAGGTTGGAATTGTCCCACTACAAAATTGGCCAGGAATGGTAGGTTGATATCATTCTGGCGTGGCACATAAAGCGGCCCTTCTCTCAGGGGAGAATGGACTTGGTAAAAGTATTTTGCCGCTTGGTTGGCGTGAATCAGACGCTCAGCCCAAGCGGGGGGGAGATCATTGTGAATTTGAATAATGTCCGCTTCGCGAATAGCCGCATCAATCAACGGCTTGGTGAACTCGGTTTCAACAATGTAATCTTCAATAAATTTTTGAAAGAGTGGGCCGTTGTTGGGGTAGTCGTTCAACGCGATGGCGATGGAGTCATGACCAATCAGACGCTGGGCGAGAGCGACCTTCGCGGGTGCAGCCACCAGCGGAGTCTGAGAGATATGAACTATCTTATACTTCTTGGACATCAATCATCACTCCATCTTTCAAGCAGGCTTTAATGAGGTTGAGAGGCGAACCACCTTGTTCTACGGCCTCACATTGTGAGCGATACCTCATATAAACCGATTCCAGTAATGCAAAGCCAACGGTCGACTTTGCAAGATCTTCATAAATCTCGATCATATTGGTTGATCCAGTATGATCAACTGGGCGAATTTTCATTACGCCCTGGTAATAGCGATGATCAAAATTGAAAAATTCAGATCTATCGAATTCCGCTTCTTCGCTCATAAGGACTGGGAGTAGCATGTCTTTCTTACGAGGGAAGCCTTCCTGCAGTGCTCGTCGAATAGCTACCGGGATGTCGTCAATCGACTCGATAGTGATTAAACGGCTCAGGTTAGTGGCCTCTTCCTCTGGGAAGAGAGTTATAACAACATCCACTGCCTCAGGATCAACTACCAAGTCTTCCTCAGTTTTGATGAGAATGACTCTCTGGTCGGTTCCTGAGTATCTCAGGGCGTAGCACAGGTTGGCGGGGGCGTTTAGCACAATCAAAAAATTGATTTCTGCCAGGTGGCCTTTGTTTTTTGCATCAATTCTGTTGATGATGGAAAGCGGTGACTGATCTTTTGAGATGTCAAAGGCACCCAGCTGCATCCTCTCCGTACTCACATACTTGAAATCATCATATGTGTTCAGCTTATCGAGAATGGATAGAACCAGCTCGGGGTGGACATCGCTTTGGTGAAGAAAAGCTGTCCCATATCCCTTGGGTTTGGCGGGGCGTACTTTGAACTCAATACGACCTTCATCGCTAATTGAAGTGATGTAATTTTCCAAAATTGCCTTTTTTTGCTTCGGTTGGGCGTTGTCCACTATGGCTTTCACTGTAGGGGATTTCACTATGACGGTAACGGGAGCCGCAGGTTTCTCTGCGATTATTGGGTGATCTTTGAACTCAATCTTTAGGGTCGCCAATCGCTTCAATCGGCGCTCTTGAAGCTTTCTTCTAATGTATTTCGCCTCTGTTGAGTCGCGAAAAAAATCAATAGGATGCAGGAATAGCTTCTTTGTTTTTTTAACAAAGGGGGACTGTTTTTTCTTCATGATATTTTTTAGTTGGCTTTTGACCAGGGTTTTTAGATGTTTTTCAATGCGCTTTTCGGGCCTGGTGGTCAGAGAAACCTTCTTTCCCCCTTTGAGTGTCTCCGTGAGACCATTTCTGAACGCTAGGTTTATTTGAGCGGTAAGGCCAAAGTTCTCAATTGACTTCGGCAACTTGTAGGTTTTCGATATGCTTTCCGAAAACTTTTGAATGTCACCTGGCTTGACTGAGATAAGCTCTGCCAAGTTGGAAAAGTACTCGACCACCCCAAGGTGTTGCCAAAGTACTACGTGACACCCGCGTGTTAGCGCCTCGATCGCGACCATTGACGATGTTTCGAACAGGCTTGGAATGATTACAACGTTTGAGAGCGCGTAAATTTCATCCTTACCCATAGAGGTGCCATCTAAAAAAACCATATTGCTGGCTGCTGGAGCCTCATTGATTGGCGGACATACGATGGCGAACTTTAGGTCGGGAAGATTGCTAGCAAGTTGCTCCAGAGTTGAAGTTCCTTTGAGCTTTTGATAGCGCCCAACGAACGTAACGTCATATTTCCTTTGTGCTAACTGTGGGTTTGCATTAGAGGCGGCTGGATTTGGGAAAACGTTTGGAGTCTTCTTGAATCCAAATAGCTCTTTGCTGGCAATAAATGAAGCCCAAGAGGGAGAGCTCAAGAAATTCGATCGTTCAATTTCGATTTTCTCGAAATGGACTTCCTCTTTGCTAAACGGTAAGCCTTGTACAACTGCGCCCAAACTTCTAGAGCAATGAAGTCTGATGTGTAGCGGAATATTATTAGCAACAAAGCGCGTGCTGCTAAGGGATTCAGGTGCCTCGACACACAAGATGTTTGGAATTCGCTCTACTTCATCGCGCACACGAAGGCGAAAAGCCTCGAGAGTCTCTTCCAATCCCTTTTTGATGACCTTCACTGTCAATCCAAGGATTGCTAGCTGCTCGGATGCATAGCGGGTGTATGTGGTGACGCCACTGTCTTTTCGGTTGAACGGGTCAACTAGTATGTAGATTCCATTCATCGTGGGGTCCATGCATCCCTTCCTGGAGCGGGTCAGCAAACTTAAAAACCGGCAGCTGGGCTGCCGGAAGTATCATAAATTATTACTGGTATGCACCAACGGTGCGGCCAAGAATCATCGTCTGAACTATAGGCGAAATAACTTTTTGCCACTCATAAACTGCAGCGTTTGTTACGTAGATCGTATCGTCCGGCTTGATCATAACCTGGCGGGCATAGAAAATGGCGGCCGGATCGCGCATGTTCAACCTCAAGACAGTTGGCTTGCTTACACCGCTTGCCATGCGGAAGACGAAAACGCCCTCAGGGTTTGCATTGGCTTCTCGTAGACCACCAACACTTCCCAGTGCATCAAGCAAGCTTGTATGTTGGCTGGGCAAATCCTTCAGTCCAGGTTCAGTGACAGCTCCCATGGCTACGAAACGCTGACGAGCTCTGTCGAGCACTACTTCAGAATTTGGTCGCAAAACCATGTTGTTGCCAGAGAGCACGTCTTCGTAGTTGAACTGCTGCACTTGGCTTCCGGTACGCACAGTGACGTTAACCAGGTGTGGTTCGATCACGGGGCCGCCAGCTTGGTTGATAGCATCTAGCAAAGTCAACGGACCCTGCAGGGTGCTGAAACGTCCTGGGCTTTTTACTGCGCCTGCCACCAATACAGAGCCAGATAGGTCACCAACAAGTTCTACATGTGTCTGGACATCTGTAGTTATGCCTTTCAGTTGGCGGCGAATCATGTCTTCAACTTGGTTAAGTGTCATCCCTCCGACGAACTGCCGGCCTACATATGGCAAGGAGAGCATACCTTGAGTGTCAATCCGCGATTTCAACTGGGTTCCACCGCTCGCGAGAGGAGCAAACAGGGCGGATCCCTCCGGAGCCGTATCGGCAATCAATACGTTCAGAGTGTCTCCGGGCATTAGGCGTACCTCTGGTGAAACAGGTTTGCTCACTGTTGCCAGAGGAGGAGGCTCAACACCGCGCATATAAGGGGCAATCGTATTTGCATTAATGTCGACGAGATTGTACGCCTCATTCTTGCTTTCGATTTCACCTTTGTATGGGCCGGCCCCTGATATGGTACCGCCGCAACCGGCAAGACCAACGGTCGCCAAGGCCAGTGCCGCCAGTTTCAGGTTAAATATCTTGGACACAGGCTGAAATTTAATCACGATGATCCTCGATTGAAGCCAGGATGAAGCGGGTAATACCGTATAGCATCAATAGTCCGAGCAATATGGTTGCCAAGTTGTACAAGCGCTCGGGATACAGTGCCAGTTGAGGGGTGTTTGGGCTCACCACAGTGACGAGTGTCCGTATTTTTTTACTTGCTTCGATCCGGGCGTTGTCCAGCGCAGCTACTGCACTTTTGTATGTCTCTTCTGCAATCCCGGCGTCTAGCGTCAGTTGTTGAAAGCGAGATGCAACTACGTTCAACTGCGAGCCTTTCGGGGAAGAGACAAGCAGGCGCTTCTCTTTAGCTAGCTGCTGGGTAATCGCTTCTACTTTTTGCTTCTGCTGCCGCACCTGAGGAGCGTCACCACGAAGCTTGAAGGTCATTTCTGTGAGCACTGCTTGCTCTTTCGTGTACTGGCTCTCCAACTCAGCGATAATGGTTGCACGATTTTGGGCAGTGTTGCCTCCGTCGAGAACCTTGTTATCATTCTGGAAGTTAAGGAGTTGGGTTTTTCGTTTCGTGTAATTTAATCGAGCAGTTTCCAACTCGCCTTGTGCGAACTTCATTTGTTCGCGAGCAATGTTGTGGCTTACTTCGTTTACAAAGTGTTCGCTTGCCTGGAGAATAGTGCGCAACATTTTCTCCGAGAGCTCTGGGGTGAAGGCCTGAACTTCAACCCGGAGCAATCCAGTGGTTTCGTCATAGTGCGCAGATACTAAGCGTTGGTAGTACTTTAGCAGATCCTCGCGAGGAGCATCGTTGTCAAGCCAGAAAAATATATCGCTCTTCTGAGTTGCGTAGGCTTCAATCCATTGAACTTCTTGCTCTAGGAGTAACATCATGTCCATAGAGGTGATGTACTCGCGCAAATATAGAGTTTCTTCTCGCGAGGCGGGATTAGTGCCGGTAAGCAGGGTGGCTAAGCCAGGAACCTGAGCACCTTGGTTGTTGCCATCCTGGCGCACTACCACTTGGGCGGTGCTCACGTAGCGGTCTACAGCGAAAACGCTGTAATAAACGGCCGCTAGGACCATGGGCAGGACTACCATGGCGATCGCCAGTCCCCAGCCTTTCTTGTTGCCCGAACTGCTCATAGTTGGATGCATCCTTGATATGTAGCGGTGTTGCAAAGTTAAGGGTTGGTCAGCTGTTATAGGCTTGGATGCCTTCATCAATATCGTCGTAAACGTGGATTCCTCCGCCGCGAACCAATAGCACGATATCGCATAGTTTCTTGATTTCCGGCATAGAGTGCGAGACTAGGACGACGTTAGATTTTTTTAATCTATCTTCGAAAACTTCAGCGCATTTTCGTTTGAACTGTGCGTCACCAACCGACATAACTTCGTCGATCAAATAATAGTCAAAGTCGAAGGCCATGCTGAGCCCGAATGCCACTCTGGAGCGCATGCCGGATGAATACGTTTTGATTGGCTCGTCGATCCAGTCGCCGATCTCTGCGAATTCTTGTACAAAGCGGATTTTTTCACGCATTGACTCGCCCTCGGCGCCATAAATTCGACACACAAACTTTATATTGTCGCGACCGGTCATGCTGCCTTGAAATCCACCAGTCAGGCCGACTGGCCAAGAAATACTTCTGTCGGTCACAATACTTCCAGAGTCTGGTACATCAGCCCCGCCGAGCAGGCGCATTAATGTTGACTTGCCTGCCCCATTTCGGCCGATCAGGCCAATGTTTTTTCCTGGTGGAATGGCCAGCGAAAGATTACGAAATACGTATCTGCGCCCATTGGGTGTCAGGTAAGACTTGGTTACGTTTCTAAGCTCGAACACGTTTGACCCGTACTCAACCGTTCTTGGTGGAAATGAGGTGCATCCTGCGAGCGCGATAGGCGCCGAGCGACAGGAACATTAGTACTACAGTGACTGTGACAACATAAGCTTCGGAAACGCCGTCAACCGGGACGTAATTCGGCAGAACCTCGGCGCGAATAAGCTCCAGCAGGTGCAGAAAAGGGTTTAGTAAAAGTGCTGGCATCATCGCTGGTGGTAGGTAGGCCGGTGGAATTAACACGCCTGAGATGAAGTACAGCGGGAAAAATGCCATTCTGATAATAATTTTAATGCTTGGTAGTGCATGTGTGATCATCGCGAAAAACATGCCCAAGCCAAACGCGAAGAAGAGACCTAGGGCGAGTGTCGTTATCCACTCTAGAGGGCTGTGTACGGACATGTTAAAGCCGAACCATGCAAAGCCAAAAACCAGAATGGCGTAGACAGTTGCACTAATGCATGTTTCAACAATCACTCGCGCTACGTATGTGTCAAGCGGTTTGATTTGTTTGTATCCAAAGAGCGAACGATTTTCGCGCAGACTATCCATCAAGCGCAATGCTGTATTTCGGTAAAGCAAAAACGGAGCCATACCAACTAAAACGAATACAGGATACTCGACGTCCGCAACCGTGCGGGCGCGGAGCATTGCAAACAGGATGGAGAAGATAAGCAGGTGGCATACTGGTTCGAGCAGCAGCCATAAGGCTCCCAGGCGACTATCACCAACACGAGACCGTGCCTCGCGAAGCACGAGAGCGAAGATGACCGATTTCTGAATCTGCAGAGACGAACGAGCTTTCAAGATGGCGACCGCAAAGCAATGCAGCGCGCCTAGGCACGCCGGAATTCATCTTCAGGAAAGGCTCGCCCTGAGGCGATTTCAGACGGATCTTCCGGACACTTCCCTGTTCTAAGGGGCGGAAGAGTAAGCGCGAGAGGGCGTAAGCGTCAAGCAAGACGCTGCAAATGCAACCGAAAGTTCTAATCCTTTAGCCGCATTCGAGACAAATGGCTTAGAGTGATGGTGGCACATTGATATCGTCTTTGGAAGGGGGCCAGCAGATTTTTGTTACCGATATTGCTCACAGCTTACGCTGGATGGACAGTTTTAGAAGTGAATGGGTTCACACTATGCAGTGCAAAGCATGGCCGTGCGATGGTCAGTCGCTGACTGCAAAATTTTTGACTGAAATGCGCGCCCGACCTGCGGATTTTGCAGCGATGGTTGAGGGGCGGGGTGCCCTTCGGGAGTCGAAGGTAGCTTCAGAACGCATAATGCCAAGCGCAAGCAGAGCTGCGACACTGGCCGCGAACCCCATGTCTTAGCAGCAAAACCCTCAAAATTATGGCACTCTGCCAGACCTCGCTAGCCTTCTGGCTCGACTTGTACCCGTACCGTGGCATCTGCCCGGCACGCCTGCCTGACCGTGAAACGATGAACATCCCTAACTTCAAGAAGTTGTTTATGCCTGATATTTCAGCAGACGCAGCCAGCCTTATCCATGCCATAGCCTCTGCCACTGCGGTAATCGCTGCGCTGATCGCCGCCAGTGCGATGATCATTGCCCATATGACCTCGGATGTAAAAAACCAGCATGCCGACGTGCCCGTTTCGCGGGGGGCGCAAGGGGTTACTGTCGTCCACGAGTCGGACGTGCAGGCCAGGCTGGAGATCGAGCAACTCATTGAGCAGAACGACGCGCTCAGGGCCGAACTGGAGCGCGAGAGGGCCGAGCGGTTGAAGCTGGAAGCCAGCCTCAAGCCCAGAACGCTGACGCCGCAGGCGCATGACGCATTCAAGGCATTGGCGGGCGAGCTGAAGGCTAAGACGCTGGCGCCGGTGGTGTTGCTGAATATTCACAAAGACGACAAGGAGGCTGTGCGCTTTGCCAAGGAAATTGCCGTTGCGCTGACCAAGGCGGGTGTGCAGGTTCAGATCAAGCAGTTGCCCCTGCAGAAGCACAATACCGGTACCCAGGTGGTCGTTTATGGCGGGGTCGGCAGTGACGAGCTTGAGCAGGCGTTCAAGGCCGCTGATTTTGCTTCGGATATCAAACGCTCGGGGCAGAGCCCGCGGGTGAAGGTGGATGATGGGGATGCGATTGCCATTTCGGCGTTTATCAGTGTTTATCCGCGCACGTTGATTTGAGGGGCGGGGCTGGAAGGGGGCTCTGATTCTTTGCGGGATTGTTGGGGATGGCACCGGCTGTGCCGGTGTTCGCGGGCACGCCCGCTCCCACAGTGTGGGCTTGTTCAGCTCAGTGGCCTGCCCTCGGCAGGTCTTGCCTGATATTGCCCATTCCATCTGACTGCAAGCGAGGCATAGCCTCGCCTGGTCTCGCGTCATACCCTTCAGGGATGCCTGTTCTTCGCAATCTCGATGTCGTTCATCAGGGCTTTTGCGGTGGCCAGCAGGTAATCCGCTGCGCCCAGCATCTTGTGGTCGTCTTCCATATCGCCTTCGCGTACCAAGTGCTTGCAATAGCCCAGCAGGACCGAGACGTGTTCATAGGCGTCATCGATGGGGACGCCGGGATGGACGCGGAGCAGGTTCAGGGTGGGGTTGCCGGCTTCGAGGAAGGTTTCGATGCCTGCGGTGAGGAGGGGGGATTGGTTGTGGTTTCTCATGGTAGTTGCTCCTTATAGGTGGAACTGCCACGCAGATCTTTCTCACGGACCAGGGCGGCAGTCGTACACGGGGTGAGAAACCGAGGGAGCTACAAAGCTCGGCCAGACCGAAGTCTGCCCGCGTACGACTGCCATGACAGGCAAGCCAGGTAACTCGCATCAGGTTCTCACACCCGGTCACCAACATGGCGACCCGGTGACGTTATCCCTGAGGCATTTCCCCGACAATTCAGCTGCTTCTGACTGGTGCGTAGGATAGTTCGCTTGGTTGTCCGAGCTGAAGGGGTGGGGCAGGGTTTCAGGAAAGTCTGACGTGCGGAATGTGCATCCCAAGGCAAATCTCTTCGCCGTGATTGTTGACCGTTGTTGGGGTGGGTTTACACGCGGAAGGGGGGCTGCTGGCCAGTTTTTACTGGGTGTTCAGCGGTGCTGCGGCTACCGTATTCGCGGGTGAACCCGCTCCTACGCCGAGCGGGGGTGGGTTCAGGTCGGGGTGGGGCTGCTGGCCAGTTTTTACTGGGGGGCAGCGGGGCTGCGGCTATCGTATTCGCGGGTGAACCCGCTCCTACGCCGAGCGGGGATGGGTTCAGGGCGGGGTGGGGCTGCTGGCCAGTTTTTACTGGGGGGCAGCGGTGCTGCGGCTATCGTATTCGCGGGTGAACCCGCTCCTACATTGAGCGGTGGGGGCTGTTCCAGGTGGCCAGGGCTTCGCGTATGCGCGCGCAGGCTTTGCCATCGCCATAGGGGTTATGGGCGAAGCTCATTTCGCGATACGCCGCCTCATCGGTCAGCAAGGTACTCAACGCCCGCACAATCGATGCCACCTCGGTGCCCACCAGCTTCACCGTACCTGCCGCTACGGCTTCTGGCCGCTCGGTTGTGTCGCGCATCACCAGAACTGGTTTGCCCAAGGCCGGTGCTTCCTCCTGAATGCCACCCGAGTCGGTCAGAATCACGTGGGCGCGGGTCATCAGGTACACGAACGGCAGGTAATCCAGCGGTTCGACAAGGTGGATGTTGCTCACATCCGCCAACAGCCGGTTGACCGGCTCGCGCACGTTGGGGTTGAGGTGCACCGGGTATACCACGTTCAACTCGGGGAATTGCCGCGCAGTCTGCACCAGGGCCTGGCAGATGCGCTCGAAGCCGCCACCAAAGTTCTCGCGCCGGTGGCCGGTGACCAGCAACAGCCGGCGTTCGGCTTCCAGGTAGCTGAACTGGCTGGCGAAACGGGCATTCAGCGCGGGGCTTTGCAGCTTTTGCTCCACCTCCAGCAAGGCGTCGATCACGGTATTGCCGGTGGTGAAAATGTGCGCCGGGTCGGTGCCTTCGCGCAACAGGTTGTCGCGCGAGGTGGGGGTGGGCGCAAAGTGCAGTGCGGCAAGGGCCCCGGTCAGGCGCCGGTTGCCTTCTTCGGGCCAGGGTGAATACAGGTTGTTGGTGCGCAGGCCGGCCTCTACATGGGCAATGGGGATTTGCTGGTAGTAAGCCGCCAGGCTGGTGGCAAAGGTGGTGGCGGTGTCGCCATGCACCAGCACCACGTCGGGCTTGAACGCGGCCAGCACCGGTCGGATGCCTTGCAAGATGGCGGTGGTCACACCGGTCAGGTCCTGGCCGGCTTTCATGATGTTCAAGTCGTAATCGGGGCTGATGCCGAACAGCTCCAGCACCTGGTCGAGCATTTGCCGGTGCTGGCCGGTGACGCACACGCGGGCTTCGAAGCGGCTGTCCTGCGCCAGTTGCAGGGCTAGCGGGGCCATCTTGATGGCTTCTGGGCGGGTACCAAAAACAGTCAGGGTCTTGAGGGGCACGGCAGTGATCCTCTTGCTCGGGTCCTTGAAGCAGGCCGGTGTCCATTGCTCAAGAAATCTAGCAGGCGGGCAATGGCGTGCCAGTTTGCCAGGGGGATGCTTGCCGACTGGGGGAGGGCGGTTTACCGGGCGAGCCTTGTTCGGCGGGCGTTGTAGGACAATGGCCTGGCATGGGTGGGCAGCGGCTATCGGACAAACGGGGATTTGGCTACAGGCACAGGACTAGGGCCTAGTGCATTCAGGGCCGGGGCGAGCGGGGCGTAAACGGCCACGGTTGCTGGGTGGGCGAGGTTGAGCGTTTTGCTGACCGATTCGGTAACCATTCGCCGGGGGGGTTGGGTATTGTGCGGCCGGGTTACCCGCTAGGGTTGGTTGCGCAGCCGAAGGAAAGCGGTTGCTGGAAAATGACCAACCCAAGGAGTGTTGACCATGCGCAATAACGTTCTGTCGTACCTGCTGCTGCCGCTGTTCGCCAGTATGTCGTTCTCCCTGAGCGCCGCCCCGGCCAGCACCATGGCTGTGCCCGAACCGGTGCCGGTGGTGGCCCAGGCCCAGGCCCAGCAGGCGCCAAGGCTGGACTTGAACACGGCGGATGCACTCACCCTGCAAAAGGAGCTGAACGGCATTGGCAAGGCCAAGGCGGAGGCTATCGTGGCCTACCGCGAGGCCAATGGGCCGTTTGCTTCAGTGGATGAGCTGCTGGAGATAAAGGGAATAGGCAATGCGTTGCTGGAGCGCAACCGGGACAAGGTGATGGTGGAGTAAGCGGGCAGGGGCCGGGGTGATGCCCTGGCCCGGCCTTTAGCGGTCCTGTGCGTCCTTGGCATCCGCTTCGGCATTACGCTCATGTACCTTGCGCAGTTGCTCTTCGGTAAGCGGCAGTTTCTTGGCCGTGTCGCGCAGCAACATCAACCCGCCGACAATCGAGCCGAGGGCTATGATGAGTATCAGCCAGGCATACCAGGGCATTGTCGTTCTCCTTAGATCGGGCCGTGGGCAACGGTTACATGAATTTTGAGCAATTGCCCGTTCCGTTGGTTCAATTATAGGTGCCAGGCCTTGCTGGGCCAATTCCGTGACCTGCGGGCCCCAAAGCCTGCGTCACTTCGTTTACAATGCGCGCCGTTTTCGACTTGCCAAGAGACCCTGCCCATGTCCGCCTGCCAGACGCCCCTGATCGTCGCCCTGGATTTCCCTACCCGTGAGGCCGCCCTGAAGCTGGCTGACCAGCTTGACCCTGCGCTGTGCCGGGTGAAGGTTGGCAAGGAGCTGTTCACCAGCAGCGCTTCGGGCATTGTCGAAACCCTGTGTGACAAGGGCTTTGAAGTGTTCCTGGACCTCAAGTTCCACGACATTCCCAACACCACCGCCATGGCGGTAAAGGCCGCCGCCGAGATGGGCGTGTGGATGGTCAACGTGCATTGCTCCGGTGGCCTGCGCATGATGGCCGCCTGCCGTGAAGAACTGGCCAAGCGCAGCGGCCCGCAGCCGTTGCTGATTGGCGTGACCGTGCTGACCAGCATGGAGCGTGAAGACCTGGCCGGCATTGGCCTGGATGTCGACCCCCAAGAGCAGGTGCTGCGGTTGGCGGCGCTGGCGGAAAAAGCGGGTATGGACGGTTTGGTGTGCTCGGCGCTCGAGGCCCCGGCACTGAAGGCGGCGCACCCGTCGCTGCAACTGGTGACCCCGGGCATTCGCCCGGCGGGCAGCGCGCAGGATGACCAGCGCCGTATCCTCACCCCGCGTCAGGCACTGGATGCCGGTTCGGATTACCTGGTGATCGGCCGGCCGATCAGCCAGGCCGCAGACCCTGCGCAAGCGTTGGCAGCGGTCGTGGCGGAGATCCGTGGGTAATTAACCTGCGGCTGTCCAGCAAGGGCCTGTGCCGAACCCCTGATTTGGCTGCACCCCCCATCCGTGTGTAGGAGCGGGTTTACCCGCGAATACGGTGGCGGCGGCAACGGTGAACGGCCGGTGGAAATTGGCCGGCAGGCCCGGCCACCGATGTGTGTTACCGCGAATACGGGGGCGGCACCGCTGGACGGCTGGTGGAAATTGGTCGGCAGGCCTGGCCCTTTCGCGGGTGAACCCGCTCCTACGACGGGCTGTGCCGGGCCACCGATGTGTGTTACCGCGAATACGGGGGCGGCAACGGTGGACGGC
>NZ_JBICII010000077.1:0-8815 GCF_043101865.1 Pseudomonas sp. zjy_15 | reverse complement strand
CCTACGAGGGCCTGCGCCCAACCACCGACCTGTGTCCACCACCAATCCGGCGTAGGAGCGGGTTTACCCGCGAATACGGTAGCGGCGACAACGGTGAACGGCGGGTGGGGATTGGCCAGCAGGGCCGGCCCTTTCGCGGGTAAACCCGCGCCTACGACGACCGGCGCCCAATCACCGACCTGTGTCCAGCACCAATCCGGCGTAGGAGCGGGTTTACCCGCGAATACGGTAGCGGCGGCAACCGCGAACAGCGGGTGGAGATTGGCCAGCAGGGCCGGCCCTTTCGCGGGTAAACCCGCGCCTACGGGCGACCGCGCAGGCGTTTCGAAGTTTGAGCAAGGCAGTTGTCCCTACGCGAGTTGATCAGCCCGGGATTTTCAGGCCACGCTGCACGGCTGGCCGTTCGAGGAAATTCGCCAGCACGCGCTGCACTTCCTTGAACTGGTCGAAGCCCACCAGGTCACGGGCGTTGTAGCGCTCCACCAGGTTACGCACCCAAGGGAAGATGGCGATGTCGGCGATGCTGTATTCCTCAGCCATCCACTGCCGACCTTCTAAATGCCGATCCAGCACGCCCAGCAGCCGCTTGGACTCGTTGACATAGCGGTCACGCGGGCGCTTGTCTTCATATTCCTTGCCAGCAAAGAAATGGAAGAACCCGACCTGGCCGAACATCGGCCCGATGCCGCCCATCTGGAACATCAGCCACTGCAGGGTCTGATAGCGCTGGGCGGGGTCCTGGCTGAGCAGCTGGCCGCTCTTCTCTGCCAGGTACTGCAGGATCGCCCCCGATTCGAACAGCGGCAGCGGCTGACCGCCCGGCCCGTTCGGGTCGAGGATGGCAGGGATCTTGTTGTTCGCGCTGAGCGAGATGAATTCGGGGCTCAATTGGTCATCATTGTCGAAGCTGACCCTGTGCGCCTCGTAAGCCAAGCCAATCTCTTCGAGCATGATCGACACTTTCACCCCGTTGGGCGTCGGCAGCGAGTACAACTGCAGGCGTTCGGGATGTTTGGCGGGCCATTTGCGAGTAATGGGGAAAGCACTGAGATCGGTCATGATCAACCTTGCCAAGGGAATGAACCTGTCACTCTAGAGACATCCCCAGCCGCTGACCATCACCGACCACTCATCAGCGTTGGCAGCTCAGGCCTGGCCGTGGGCCTTGAGCTTGAGCTTTTCGGTATCGACGCGGACAAACACGGAGTCGGCGGTCACAGTCAGTACATCCTCTGCCCAGACTTCGCAGATGACCCGGCTCTTACGCCCCACTTCGCCTTCGACACGCGCCTTGAGCAACAGCTCGACACCCATCGGCGTTGGTTTCAGGTAGGTCAGGTTGAGCGTGCCGGTAACGCAGTCGATACGCGGCAGGCTGCCCGGCTCTCGGCCTTCGTTACGGTAGTGGTACGCCATCGCCGTCCAGTTGGAGTGGCAGTCGACCAGCATCGCCAGCAGGCCACCGTAAACCAGGCCAGGCCAGCCAATGAAGGTGCTGTCGGGCGAGTGTCGGCACACCAGGTGAACACCGTCGGCGTCCCAGTGGCTTTGCAGGTGCAGGCCGCTGGGGTGGGAACAGCCGCAGCCGTAGCAGGTACCCTCAGGCGCCGCGAGGGCTTGAAGGGAAAGTGTGTGATCAGTCATACGCTTCCTGTGCTTGTTGGAATGGGGGCGCGCAACGCCCCCATTAAAGCAGAAACATCAGGCCGTCTGGGCAACCATCTTGGCACGCCGCTGGGTCAGCGAAACCAGCAGGATGAACGCGGTCACCCCAGCGGTCATCAGCGTTTCGTAACGGTAGGCATCGCTGAACAGCATGTAGCCCAGCACCATGACGATGGTGCCGATCACCAGCCAGGTCAGCCATGGGAACAGCCACATCTTCAGCTCCAGCGGGCGCCCTTCACGCTCGGCACGGGCACGCATGCGCAGCTGCGACACGGCAATAACCAGGTACACCAGCAAGGCGATGGCGCCAGTGGTCGACAGCAGGAAGCCAAACACCTTGCCCGGGAACACGTAGTTGACGAAGCAGCCTGCAAAACCTGCCAGGGTGGAGAAGATCACCGCTACGGTCGGCACGCCGGAACCGGAGATGCGCTTGGTCACGCTAAGCGCCTGACCACGAGCGCCAAGCGAATAGAGCATGCGCGACGCGGTGTAGAGCCCCGAGTTCATGCAACTTGTCACTGCCACCAGCACCACCAGGTCAACCAGCAGCTTGGCGCCCGGCACGTTCAGCACTTCCAGTACACGCTGGAACGACCCTACCGCTTTCAGCTCGGGGTCGTTCCAGGCCACCAGCGACACCACCAGGAAGATCGACGC
This sequence comes from Pseudomonas sp. zjy_15, assembly GCF_043101865.1. Lineage (NCBI taxonomy): Bacteria > Pseudomonadati > Pseudomonadota > Gammaproteobacteria > Pseudomonadales > Pseudomonadaceae > Pseudomonas > Pseudomonas sp. zjy_15. The sequence goes on along the minus strand of NZ_JBICII010000077.1, from coordinate 6,487 downwards.
CAGATAGAAGATGGCGATGCGGTACACCACCAGGTTGGTGGCGCGGCGAATCTTGTCCTTCGGGTTGGCGGTCTCGTCAGCCGCGATGGTGACAATTTCGGCACCGAAGAACGAGAAAATGGTGATCAGCACGCCCCCAAGCACCGTCCCGAAGCCATTGGGCATGAAACCACCGCTGTCCCACAGTCGGCTGACCCCGGATACCTCCGCCAGCGGCCAGAAACCGAACACCGCCAAGGTGCAGACCCCGATGAAGCCAATGATTGCGACCACCTTGACCAGCGCGAACCAGTACTCGAAGGCACCGAAGTTCTTCACGCTGACCAGGTTGGTGCAGGACAGCACCAGCATGATCAGGAAAGCGAACAGCCACGAGGGCACGCCAGGGAAGTAGGCATGCAGGATATCAGCACCGGCAATGGCCTCCACCGGAATGATCAACACCCAGAACCACCAGTACAACCAGCCGATGGTAAAGCCTGCCCAAGGGCCAATGGCTTCCGTGGCGTAGGTGGAAAATGAGCCGCTGTTGGGGTTTGCGATGGCCATTTCACCCAGCATGCGCATCACCAGCAAGACCAGCAGGCCAGTCATGGCGTAGGAGATGAGGATGGCCGGGCCGGCGGTGGCAATGGCGTTGGAGGACCCGATGAACAACCCGGCGCCGATGATGCCGGCAATGGAGATCATGGAAACCTGACGGGAAGTCAGGCCGTGCTGCAGTGAGCGCTGTTTCTTGTTGTCTTGCGAAGCCATGAAGAACCCTCGAATGGGTCGGCCGCAGCAAAGCGGCTGAAGGTCTGAGCAGAATTCTTATAAATTTCTGATGTGTGTTGTTGTTGTTTTTTGCAGATGACCGAAGCGGGTATTGACCTCCTCTTCGCATGACCGGTTGTAATCGTTGATCCAGGTCAGTATTAATCTATAGGCCGGGGTCAACAAACGACCTTTTCGAACCACATAATTCCTTTATGGAATGAACTCCTTCCTTTTTTGCTCGGTATTCGCCCGTCATGTCCAAACGCCTGATGCCTTCGACCACCGCCCTTCAGTGCTTCGAAGCGGCCGCCCGCCACCTCAGCTTCACCCGCGCGGCCCAGGAACTGCACCTGACCCAGAGCGCCGTCAGCAAGCAGGTCGCGCAGCTTGAGGACATGCTCTCGCACTCGCTGTTCCAGCGCATTCGCCGGCGCCTGCACCTGACCCCGGCCGGCGCGCTGTACCTCACCGAAGTGAACAAGATCCTCACCCAGATCGACATATCCAGCCGCTACATCCTCAGCTACGGCGACGAAACCGAAGTGCTGCGCATCGCCACCCAGCCGACCTTCGGCGCCCGCTGGCTGGTGCCCAGGCTCAAGGGTTTTGGTGACCGCTACCCACGGATTCACCTGGATGTGCGTAACGAGCTGGAGCCATTCGACCTGGTTCAGGCCAAGGCTGACGTCGCCTTTTTCTTCGGCCAGGGCACCTGGCCCGGGGCAACCTGCATCGAGTTGTTCAGCGAAGAAGTGGTGCCCGTGTGCAGCCCGCAGCTGCTGGCCAGCCACCGTTTCGACAGCGCCCAGGCGCTGACTGAGCACCGCCTGTTGCAATGCGTTTCGCGGCCAGAGGCCTGGCATGAGTGGTTCCTGGGGCTTGGGCTGCATAGCCAGAACAGCTACCACGGGCCGCGCTTCGACACGTTCTACCTGTGCATCCGCGCCGCCATTTCCGGCTGCGGCATAGCCCTGATTCCCCGCTATCTGGTGGCCGAAGAGCTGAGTGAGGGCAAGCTGGTGGTGGCCTGGGACCACCCTGTGGCAAGCAACGGGAGGCACTTCATTGCGCATGCCGAGCATGCGGCCGAAGTGCCCAAGATCAGGGCCTTTGTGCAGTGGATCCGGGAACGGGTGGCTGAAGGGGATTGATTTGACCTGCCCCGGCCTCTGGTAGGAGCGGGCTTGCCCGCGAAGAGGCCGGCACAGCCAACCCAAAAAACCGGCCAGATCACGAATCCATGGAATGACCGCAATCGAATAATTCGTTTGCGGAATAACCTGCCGACACGCTTGGATAATAAGAAACTCGAACAAGGTCCGCGTGCCCCATGAACCAGGAAAGTATCAGCCAATCCATTGCCATCGTTCACCCGATCACACTTTCCCATGGCCGTAATGCCGAAGTCTGGGACACTGACGGCAAACGTTACATCGACTTCGTCGGCGGTATCGGCGTGCTCAACCTGGGCCATTGCAACCCCGCTGTAGTCGAGGCCATCCAGGCTCAGGCCACCCGCCTGACCCACTATGCCTTCAACGCGGCCCCTCACGGCCCGTATCTGGCACTGATGGAGCAACTGAGCCAGTTCGTCCCGCTCAGCTACCCACTGGCCGGCATGCTCACCAACAGCGGCGCGGAAGCGGCGGAAAACGCCCTGAAAGTGGCCCGTGGCGCCACCGGCAAACGTGCCATCATCGCTTTCGACGGCGGTTTCCATGGACGCACCCTGGCCACCCTGAACCTCAATGGCAAGGTCGCCCCCTACAAGCAGCGGGTCGGCGAGCTGCCCGGGCCGGTGTACCACCTGCCCTACCCCAGCGAGGATACCGGGGTTACCTGCGAGCAGGCGCTCAAGGCCATGGACCGTCTGTTCAGCGTCGAGCTGGCGGTGGAGGACGTCGCAGCGTTCATCTTCGAGCCGGTGCAGGGCGAAGGCGGCTTCCTTGCCCTGGACCCGGCCTTCGCCCAGGCCCTGCGCCGCTTCTGCGACGAGCGCGGCATCCTGATCATCATCGACGAGATCCAGTCGGGCTTCGGCCGTACCGGCCAGCGCTTCGCGTTTCCGCGCCTGGGCATCGAACCCGACCTGCTGTTGCTGGCCAAGAGCATTGCTGGCGGTATGCCGCTGGGTGCAGTGGTCGGGCGCAAGGAATTGATGGCGGCGCTGCCCAAGGGCGGCCTGGGGGGCACCTATTCAGGCAACCCGATTGCCTGTGCGGCGGCCCTGGCCAGCCTGGCGCAGATGACCGACGAAAACGTTGCAACCTGGGGCGAACGGCAGGAACAGGCCATCGTCAGCCGCTATGAGCGCTGGAAGGCTTCGAGCCTGAGCCCGTACATCGGCCGCCTGACCGGCGTGGGCGCCATGCGAGGGATCGAGTTCGCCAATGCCGATGGCAGCCCGGCACCGGCACAACTGGCCAAGGTGATGGAGGCCGCCCGAGCCAAGGGCCTGCTGCTGATGCCCAGCGGCAAGGCGCGGCACATCATTCGCCTGCTGGCTCCGTTGACCATCGAGGCCGAGGTGCTCGAGGAAGGGCTGGATATCCTCGAGCAGTGCCTGGCAGAACTGAACTGAGGCTTACAGGCCGAGTTCTTCCGGGGTAAGCATGTCGGACTCGAAGGCGATCCAGCCGCCTTCCAGTTCGGCATGGCCGTTGACGATCGGGCCGTAATAGGTCAGGCCATTCTCCAGGGTTACGCAAATGTGCGTGGCCGGTTTCTCAGGGGCCGCGAGCGTACCGACGAAATGCACCTTCTTCAGGGTTTCGGTCACCGCTTCCAGGCCCACGCGCATCTTGGGGTTTTCCGAGGCTTCGGTATCTCCGCCACGGTCTTCGGCGCTGATGGTCACGGTGGCGATGTACGGGTACTTGGTGCTCAAGCGGGGTTACCTCGGTGGGTGTATAGGCGTATGGGCGCGTAGAGTACGGCAGGCAGTCTCTGTTGTCTCTACTGGCCTGTTCGCGGGAACGCCCGCTCCCACAGGGATCGCATGTTGCTTGGGGTATGCGGGGCACCTGCAACAGGTGATCTGAATGCCCCGATCTGTTAGGGTGCCCGCCGATGCACGCCACACCACACGAGGATCCCGAGTGAGCGCCGAAGAACCCCTGATCGCCGACCTGTTCGAAGTCGACAAACGCCTGTCCCTCAAGCCCGTCGTGGACTTCAACAGCTACCTGCGCAACGCCTTCGGCGAGGGCCCATGCCACTGCCACCGCTGCGTAGAAGGCGCCGACCAAAGCACCTACAGCCACGCGCACAACTTCACTTTCGAAGGCCGCCAGTGGCACCGCCGGTTCGCCAGCACCGCCGGCAGCGACGTCGCCCAGGTGTTGAAAAAAGCCTGGCTGTCTTACACCAAGGCTGATCTCACCCTGATCGGTGCGCTGGACCTGACCGCCCTCAAGACCTTTACCGAGGCCGCCCTGCACGCGCGCCTGCTGGCCTTGCTGCCGGCCAGCGGCCTGGCCCGCGAAGTGGATGGCCAGTGGATGCTGCAAGCCCAAGCCGACTGACGGCCCGGCGGCAGGGCAGGATTCCACCGGTCTGCTAACTTGGTGGAATCCGCCCACCCACAGGTAGTCTGCCATGGCCCGCACAACGCCCATTGAGCTGTACCGCAATATCGGCATCGTCGCCCACGTGGATGCCGGCAAGACCACGACCACCGAGCGAATCCTGTTCTACACCGGGGTCAACCACAAGATGGGCGAAGTGCACGATGGCGCGGCGACCATGGACTGGATGGCCCAGGAGCAGGAACGCGGCATCACCATCACTTCGGCGGCGACCACGGCGTTCTGGCAAGGCTCGACCAAGCAGTTCGCCCACAAGTACCGTTTCAACATCATCGACACCCCAGGCCACGTCGATTTCACCATCGAGGTGGAGCGCTCATTGCGCGTGCTCGATGGCGCGGTCGTGGTATTCAGCGGCGCTGACGGCGTCGAGCCGCAGTCCGAGACCGTCTGGCGCCAGGCCAACAAGTATCACGTGCCGCGCCTGGCCTACATCAACAAGATGGACCGCCAGGGTGCCGACTTCCTGCGCGTGGTCAAGCAGATCGATCAGCGCCTGGGGCACCACCCGGTACCCATCCAGCTGGCCATCGGCAGCGAAGAAAACTTCATGGGCCAGATCGACCTGGTGAAGATGAAGGCCATCTACTGGAACGATGCCGATCAGGGCACCAGTTACCGCGAAGAAGATATTCCAGCCGATCTGCAGGAGCTTGCCGACAAATGGCGCGCGCACATGATCGAAGCTGCGGCCGAGGCCAATGACGAGCTGACCATGAAGTTTCTCGATGGCGAGGAGCTGAGCATCGAAGAGATCAAGGCCGGATTGCGCCAGCGCACCATCGCCAACGAAATCGTACCGACCATCCTAGGCTCATCATTCAAGAACAAAGGCGTGCCGCTGATGCTCGACGCGGTGATCGACTACCTTCCCGCCCCGTCGGAAATCCCGGCAATCAAGGGCACCGACCCCGACGACGACGAAAAGCACCTGGAACGCCACGCCGACGACAATGAACCGTTCTCGGCGCTGGCCTTCAAGATCGCCACCGACCCCTTCGTCGGCACCCTCACCTTCGCCCGGGTGTATTCCGGTGTGCTCAGCTCCGGCAACGCGGTGCTCAACTCCGTCAAGGGCAAAAAAGAGCGCATTGGCCGCATGGTGCAAATGCACGCCAACCAACGCGCTGAAATCAAGGACGTGTGCGCCGGCGATATCGCCGCACTGATCGGCATGAAGGACGTGACCACCGGCGATACCCTGTGCGACATGGACAAGCCGATCATTCTCGAACGCATGGACTTCCCCGACCCGGTGATTTCCGTAGCAGTGGAGCCAAAAACCAAAGCCGACCAGGAAAAAATGGGGATCGCGCTGGGCAAGCTGGCCCAGGAAGACCCCTCATTCCGCGTGCGTACCGATGAAGAGACCGGCCAGACCATCATCTCGGGCATGGGCGAGCTGCACCTGGACATCATCGTCGACCGCATGCGCCGCGAGTTCAACGTCGAGGCCAACATCGGCAAGCCACAGGTGGCCTACCGCGAGAAGATCCGCAACACCTGCGAGATCGAGGGCCGCTTTGTTCGCCAATCCGGCGGCCGCGGCCAGTATGGCCATTGCTGGATCCGTTTCGCCCCCGGTGATGAAGGCAAAGAAGGCCTGGAGTTCATCAACGAGATTGTCGGCGGCGTGGTACCGCGCGAGTACATCCCGGCCATCCAGAAGGGTATCGAGGAGCAAATGAAGAACGGCGTGCTTGCCGGCTACCCACTGATCAACCTCAAGGCCGCCGTGTTCGACGGCTCGTACCACGATGTCGACTCCAACGAGATGGCCTACAAGATCGCCGCGTCGATGGCCACCAAGCAGTTGTCGCAGAAAGGTGGCGCAGTGTTGCTGGAGCCGGTGATGAAGGTTGAGGTGGTGACGCCGGAGGAGTACCAGGGCGACATCCTCGGCGACTTGAGCCGACGTCGCGGCATGATCCAGGACGGTGATGAAACGCCGGCTGGCAAGGTGATCCGTGCCGAAGTTCCGCTGGGCGAAATGTTCGGCTACGCCACCTCGATGCGCTCGATGACCCAGGGCCGGGCAAGCTTCTCGATGGAGTTCACCCGCTATGCCGAGGCCCCGGCGAGCATTGCCGACGGCATCGTCAAGAAGAGCCGCGGAGAGTAAGCAGCTCTCCTGTGCCGGC
>NZ_JBICII010000076.1:0-29997 GCF_043101865.1 Pseudomonas sp. zjy_15 | reverse complement strand
ACACCACAGTATTCAAGGGCTGTGGTGTACCTGTGGGAGCGGGCAAGCCCGCGAAGAATCCACCGCCGATCAAGGTACCTTAGGTACCTCAGGTAGCGGCTGGCCTTTAGGCCAGAGCATCCAGATCTGCCCCTGCTGCTTCATGTTCCCCGCCAGCTCGCCGGCTTCCGGCCCGGTGCCCCAGAACAGGTCGGCACGCACTTCACCCGCAATCGCCCCACCAGTGTCCTGCGCACCCACCGGGCGCACCACTGGCGAGCCGTCCGGGCGCGTAGTGGAAAGCCACAACAGGCTGCCCAGCGGAATTACCTTGCGGTCGATGGCCACGCTGTAGCCGGCGGTAAGCGGTACGTTCAGCGAGCCGCGCGGGCCTTCGTTGCTGTCCGGGCGGGTGCTGAAGAATACGTAGCTGGGGTTGCTCGCCAGCAGTTCTGGTACGCGCTGCGGGTTGGCCTGGGCCCAGGCATGAATGGCACCCATGCTCACGTCTTCTTTTTTCAGCTGGCCCTGTTCCACCAGCCAGCGGCCGATCGGCCGGTAAGGGTGGCCGTTCTGGTCGGCATAGCCCAGGCGCAGTTGACGGCCATCTTCCAGTTGTACCCGGCCAGAACCCTGGATCTGCAGGAATTGCAGGTCCATCGGGTCGGTCAGCCAGGCCAGCACCGGTGCCTTGACGCCGTTACGGTTGATGACTTCGGCCGTGTCGTATGGCTTGAGCACCCGCCCCTCCAGACGGCCGCGCAGGCGTTTGCCCTTGAGTTCGGGGTACACGCTGGCCAGGTCGACCACGATCATGTCATCAGGGATGCCGTAGACTGCCACATGGTTGGTTGCCGATTGGCTCAGGCTGCCTGGGTAGACTGGTTCGTAGTAGCCGGTAATCAGGCCATTGGCGTTGTTCTCTGCAGAGCGCAGGCCGTACACCTGCAGGTTCTGCTCAAGGAAGGTACGCACTTGGGCGGCGCTGGCTGTGGCACTGCCGGCCGCTTCGCAGGTGGCGGCCCACACCGGATCGCGCTTGAGTTTTTCGCAGCCATTGCGCCATGCATAAAAGCCTGCCAGCAGGTCTTCATCGCTGACGGCCGGCAAGTCTTTCCAAGTGGCCGGGGCATAGGTGGCGACAGCGTGGGGCTCGGGCTTGGCGCTCTCGCCGCCGTTGCAGCCGGCCAGCAAAGCCAGCACCGGCAGTGTCCAGGCCAGGTGACGCAGGGCAGATTTCATGTGTGCATTCCTGTCAGAAGCGAACATGAAGGTTCGCCCCTGCCTTTTATGTGGCTATTGGTGTTTGGCCTGGGGGCAGCGATACTGGCCGCCCATTTGCGTAGGCCGAAGTGAGCGTGATGTTTAAGCGATTGACCGTTGTTCTGCTGGCAGTACTTACCCTGGGAGGGGCTCTGACGGGGTGTGACCGGGTAGACCCGAACTCGCCGCTGGGGAAACGCAAGGTGATCTTCAAGGACATGCTCAAGACCAGCGAAGACCTGGGTGGCATGCTGCGTGGCCGGTTGCCGTTCGACGGGGTGAAGTTTGCCGACGGTGCATTGAAGCTGGACAGCCTGTCGCATCAGCCGTGGCAGCATTTTCCACAGGTGCGCGATGGTGGTGACAGCGCCGCCCGCGCCGAGGTGTGGGAGCGCCAGGCGCGGTTTCATGACCTGGCCCGGCAACTGGAAGGTGTCACTGGTGAACTGGTTGATGTCAGTCGCAGCCAGCCGCTGGATGCTGCGCAACTGAAAGCACCGATGGACAAGGTCGAGGCTGCGTGCAAGGCCTGTCATAGCGAATTTCGTAATCATTGAATGGCTGTGCTGTTTGCGCAAACCGTCGAGGCGTGTACAAATTCCTGTGGGAGCGGCCTTGTGTCGCGATAGGGCCGCGCAGCGGCCCCAGGATTTCAGCAGAAATGCATGCATAGCCGGGGCCGCTGTGCGGCCCTGTCGCGACACAAGGCCGCTCCCACAAAGACCAGGCTTGCCGGCCAGATGCCTTAGCGGTCGAGATCGTCGACCGCTTCCTGCAGCTCTTTGCGCGACTCGGCCAGCTTGTCCTTGCGCTTGTTGATCTTCTCGGCGTCGCCTTTCTTCTCGGCCTTCTTCAAGTCCTTTTCCCGCTGCGCCACTTCATGGCGTGCGTCGAGCACCTTCTGCTCACGCTCTTTGCGCAGGCTGGCGTCGGTGCAGTTGTCCACACCGCGCAGGGCTTCTTCCAGCCCTGCAACCTGATCGCTGTTGCCGTGGTCACGGGCAATTTTCAGCTGGTTTTCGATGGCGCTACGCTTGGCGGCGCAACCGGTCAGGCCCGGGTCCGGCTGGGCAGCTTGCACGCTGCCCGCAGCCAGACCCAGTGTTGCGAGCAGGAAAAGAGTCGAAATACGTTTCATGAAAAGCCTCTTGAACGGGGCGGGGCAGCAAAAGTTGGTGGAAATCCTGCCTTGGTTTTACCCATTTAGAAACCCTTGGTGGGGTTTTCTGCCTGAGTCTCGGGTTTTTCCTACGCATTATTTGGTAAAAAATCATTGCTCAATGTGCTGGGGTGGGGTCGGGAACCCTTCTATGCCGGTTTCTGCCAGCTGTGCGGCAATGGCTTGCACCTCAGCGGCCGCGAAGAAATCCACAAGTTGGCGCGAGCGTTTTGCGCCGATGCCGGGCACGGTTTGCCATTGCCCGGCACTGCGTGAGGCCAGTTCCTGCCAGTCGCCAGTCAGTGGCAAATGCTTGCCAATGGGCGCGCCAAGGGCGCGTAGCCACTGATCGAAGGGGCGTGAGCGTGCTTCGTCGAAACTGCCCAGCAAGTGTGCCGCAGTGAGCCTGCTGATTCCGGGTGCCTGCTGCAGGCGTTCGGCATCGAGCTGCAGCCAGTCGGTCATGGACGTTACCAAGCCAGCTTCGACCAGCCGACGCCATGTGCCGGGCCCGGTGCGCGGCAAGGCCAGGCCCTGTTTGCCGCTAAGCCAGGTGAGGCGGGCAATGAACTGCTCATCGCAGCCCTCGCTGGCCTGCCAGCAGCTGTGGGCATGATGCTGCTCGGGTGCTGGCGCGGTAATCGGTTGGCGCTCTACAGCGCGGTGCACGACGTGATCGAGCCGCGGAATGGTCAGCCCGGCAAGGCTGATAGCCACCTGATCGCCGGGGCGAATATCCAAGGTTTGCCAGCGCGCCAGCGACCCAAGGCTGACCTGGGTAATACGACGGTCATCGAGGGTAACGGGTTGCACATGCAGAACGGGCGTGACCCTGCCAGTGCGGCCGACCCGAAAGCGCACGTCTCGTACTTCGGCCAAGGCTTGTGCATAGGGGTACTTCCAGGCTGCGATCCAGTACGGTGCCTTGGCCTGCCAGCGCTCGGCAGGCGGCCGGCTGCCCTGGCGCAGGATCACACCGTCGGTGGCGAAGGGCAGAGCAGAGCGATACCAGTGCTCGCGCCAGTGTGCCGCATCCTCCAGCGTGTCGATGGCGATGCTGTAAAGCTGGCTGTCCGGAAACCCCAGCCGTGCCAGCTGGGCGAGGCGATCGGCCTGTTGCTCGGGGCCGTGCGGCCAGCCCCACACGAACAGGCCGATAGCGTTGCCTTGTGCGCCAGTCAGTTGCTTGCGTGCAAGCAGCCCTGCCACGGTACCCCGGGCGTTGGCGCTGCCTGCCTTGGCTTGCACATGGTCGTCCAGGCGCAGATACAGCTCACCTTGCAAGTGCAGGTCGACCGCCTCAGGCAACTGCCGAGTGACAGCGCCGAGTTGTGGGATGTGTCGGCTCCAGTCATGGCCGTGTACACCGTCCCCCCGGCTGGTCAGCTGTACCAATCGGCCCTGCTGGTAAGTGAGGGAAACTGCAACACCGTCGACCTTGGGCTGTACCCACACGCCGGTCTTGCCGGCCATCCATCGCGCCACGGCCTGGCGGTCTGCCAGCTTTTCGACGCCGGTATGCGGTACGGGGTGGGGGACCGGGCCGCGAGCGCTGGCGAGGGGAGAGGTGCTGGTGCCAACCGCGAAGCACTGCTGCAGGTGATTCAGGCGCTCGCGGCTCTGATCGTACAGTTCGTCGGCTACCAGGGCTATGCCCTGGCGATGGTAGTGCTCGTCCCATCGGGCAAGCGTGGCGCGCAGTTGTGCAACTTCGGCCTTGGCCTGTTGCAGGTCCCAGTGTGGGCAGGAGGCAGCCCTGGCCAATGGGACGTTCAGCGCAAATAGCAGGGCGAACAACAGCAGGTACGGCATGGCCTGGCATCCTTGCATGGCGGTGAAGCGCTTAGCGTAGGCGGGTAGCGGGGCGGCTGGCGTGTGCAGTTGTCAGGTGATATTTCGCAGGTGCTCGTCTCCAATCCCGAGGTGGGACAAGAAACGAGCGCGGCGCTCTATCTCACAGGCGATAAAAATGCCGTGACAGGCACAAAAAAGCCCCTGCCGATCGCTCGGCAGGGGCTTTCATCTGGTGCTGCAGGAAGCTTACAGGCCGGCAGCGTCGCGCAGCGACTGGGCGCGGTCGGTGCGCTCCCAGGTGAAGGTGGTGAAGGTGTCGTCGCCGACAGTCTTCTGCTGCGGGGTACGGCCGAAGTGGCCGTAGGCAGCGGTTTCCTGATACATCGGGTGCAGCAGGTCGAGCATGGTGGTGATGGCGTACGGACGCAGGTCGAAGCACTCGCGCACCAGCTGGATGATCTTGTCGTCGGAGACCTTGCCGGTACCGAAGGTGTTGATCGAGATGGACGTCGGCTGGGCCACGCCAATGGCGTACGACACCTGGATCTCGCAACGCTCGGCCAGGCCGGCGGCGACGATGTTCTTGGCCACGTAGCGGCCAGCGTAGGCGGCGGAACGGTCAACCTTGGACGGGTCCTTGCCGGAGAACGCGCCACCACCGTGGCGGGCCATGCCGCCGTAGGAGTCGACGATGATCTTGCGGCCCGTCAGGCCGCAGTCACCCACCGGGCCACCGATGATGAAGTTGCCGGTCGGGTTGATGTGGTACTGGGTGCCTTTGTGCAGCAGTTCGGCCGGCAGGGTGTGCTTGACGATCAGCTCCATCACGGCTTCCTGCAGGTCTTTCTGCGAAACCTCCGGGTTGTGCTGGGTCGACAGCACCACGGCGTCGATACCGACCACTTTGCCGTTCTCGTAGCGGCAGGTGACCTGCGACTTGGCATCCGGGCGCAGCCACGGCAGCAGGCCGGACTTGCGCGCCTCGGCCTGGCGTTCTACCAGGCGGTGCGAGAAGCAGATTGGTGCAGGCATCAGGACTTCGGTTTCGTTGCTGGCATAGCCGAACATCAGGCCCTGGTCACCGGCGCCCTGGTCTTCCGGCTTGGAGCGGTCCACGCCTTGGGCGATGTCTACCGACTGTTTGCCAATGATGTTCATCACGGCGCAGGTGGCGCCATCGAAGCCGACGTCAGAGCTGTTGTAGCCGATGTCGATGATGACTTTGCGCACCAGGTCTTCCAGGTCGACCCAGGCCGAAGTGGTGACTTCGCCAGCGATGATGGCGACACCGGTCTTGACCAGGGTTTCGCAGGCTACGCGGGCGTATTTGTCCTGAGCGATGATGGCATCAAGGACTGCGTCCGAAATCTGGTCGGCGATCTTGTCCGGATGCCCTTCGGACACGGACTCGGAGGTGAAAAGGGAGTATTCGCTCATCTCGAAGGTTCCTGAAATTTACCGATGGTGTATGTCGCCAGCCGTCCGCTGAAAATGGCGGACCTGGATCTGGAAACCGTTACGCAAGCCCACGTACAGGCTGTCCGCATGGACCAGCCCGGCAGCGTTGGCCCAGCGCGCCAGGTCGTCCTGTTCGAAGCCCAGCCAGAGGTCGCCGCAGGCTTCGCGCGCCCACCCCTGGTCATGGCTGCACAGTTCGGTGACCAGCAGGCTGCCGCCTGCCTTTACCCGTTTGGCCAGCTGGCGCAAGGCCAGGGCCGGGTCGCTGAAATGGTGCAGCACCATGTTCAGCACAACGCAGTCGGCGGCCACATCCGTTGCACCCAGTGCATCGGCCAACTGCAGGTTCACGTTGTCGAGCCCTTCGCGCTGGCACACCTGACGTGCAAGTTCGAGCATGGTAGGGCTGTTGTCCAGGGCGGTGACCTGGGCAAAGCGCCGGGCCAGGTCGGGCAGGAAGCCACCGTCGCCGGGCCCGACTTCCAGCGCGCTGGCAGCCGGGTCGAAATGCAGTTTGTCGAGCAGCGCCAGCAGGCTTTCGCGGTACTGCGGAAGGCCGGCGATCAGGTCTTGCTGGGCACGGAACTTCTCTTCAACGCGCAGGAAGAAGTCCTGGCTGGTAGCCGCCCGGCGCTGCTGCACCTGGGCGATGCGCGCCTGCACATCGGGCGGCAGGGCCAACTCGTCGACTTCTTCGAGCAGCGCTGCATGCAGCCGGCCACCCAGGCGCAGGCCATCGGGCAGGGCACGGCGGTAGAAGATGGCGTTGCCTTCGCGGCGGGTTGCCACAAGGTCGGCCTGGGCCAGCACCTTAAGGTGGTGGCTCATGCCCGACTGGCCGATGTCGAAGATCTGCGCCAGTTCCAGCACGCCGAACGAGTCGTTGGCCAGGGCGCGCAATACGTTCAGGCGCAACGCATCGCCACTGGCTTTGCACAGGGCAGCCAATGTTTCGCGTTGCTCGGGGATCGATTGCGCACGCAGATTCATGGGGCGGCAGTCTAGACAGGCATCGATGCCCTAGCAAGGCCAATATCAAAAAGTTTTGATATTGGCGATGAGCTGCAAGCCGAAAGCTTCAAGCTACACGCTTTGGAGCGCTCCGAGTCGCGCTCTGTTTCTTCACTTGCAGCTTAAAGCTTGCGCTTGGCGCTTAAATGTTTGCCCCAAGCGCCCCCAGTGGGCGAAAATGGCCGCCTTTTTCGTGACACCACCTATTCAAGCCCCCTAGGAGATCAGCGATGCCCAGCCGTCGTGAACGTGCCAACGCCATTCGTGCCCTCAGCATGGATGCCGTGCAAAAGGCCAACAGCGGCCACCCAGGTGCCCCCATGGGCATGGCGGATATCGCCGAAGTGCTTTGGCGCGACTACCTGAAGCACAACCCGAGCAACCCGAGTTTCGCCGACCGTGACCGCTTCGTACTGTCCAACGGCCACGGTTCGATGCTGATCTACTCGCTGCTGCACCTGACCGGCTACGACGTCACCATCGATGACATCAAAGGTTTCCGCCAACTGCACAGCCGCACCCCGGGCCATCCGGAATACGGCTACACCCCAGGCGTCGAGACCACCACCGGTCCGCTCGGCCAAGGTATCGCCAACGCCGTGGGCTTCGCCCTGGCCGAAAAAGTGCTGGCTGCCCAGTTCAACCGTGACGGCCACAATATCGTCGACCACAACACCTATGTGTTCCTCGGCGACGGCTGCATGATGGAAGGCATCTCCCATGAAGTCGCCTCGCTGGCCGGCACCCTGGGCCTGAACAAGCTGATCGCCTTCTACGATGACAATGGCATCTCCATCGACGGCGAAGTGCACGGCTGGTTCACCGACAACACCCCGGCGCGCTTCGAAGCCTACAACTGGCAGGTGATCCGCAACGTCGACGGCCATGACGCCGAAGAAATCAAGATGGCCATCGAGACCGCCCGCAAGAGCGATCGCCCGACCCTGATCTGCTGCAAGACCATCATTGGTTTTGGCTCGCCGAACAAGCAGGGCAAGGAAGATTGCCACGGTGCACCGCTGGGCAACGACGAAATCGCCTTGGCCCGTAAAGAACTGAACTGGAACCACGGCCCGTTCGAAATCCCTGCCGACATTTATGCCGAGTGGGATGCCAAGGCCGCTGGCGCCAAGGCCGAAGCCGAGTGGAACCAGCGCTTCGAGGCCTACGCCAAGGCCTACCCGGAGCTGGCTGCCGAGTTCAAGCGCCGTGACAGCGGCGAGCTGCCGGCCGACTTCAGCGAAAAGGCCCAGGCCTACATCAACGAAGTGGCTGCCAAAGGCGAAACCATCGCCAGCCGCAAGGCCAGCCAGAACGCCCTGAACGCCTTTGGCCCGCTGCTGCCGGAGTTCCTCGGTGGTTCGGCGGACCTGGCCGGCTCCAACCTGACCCTGTGGAAAGGTTGCAAGGGCGTCGAAGCCAATGACGCCAGCGGCAACTACGTGTTCTACGGCGTGCGCGAGTTCGGCATGACCGCCATCATGAACGGCGTTGCCCTGCACGGTGGCCTGGTGCCTTACGGCGCGACCTTCCTGATGTTCATGGAATACGCCCGCAACGCCGTGCGCATGTCGGCCCTGATGAAGCAGCGCGTGATCCACGTGTACACCCATGACTCCATCGGTCTGGGCGAAGACGGCCCGACGCACCAGCCGATCGAGCAGCTGACCAGCCTGCGCAGCACGCCAAACCTGGATACTTGGCGCCCAGCCGACGCGGTGGAATCCGCCGTGTCCTGGAAAAACGCCCTGGAGCGCAAGGACGGCCCATCGGCGCTGATCTTCTCGCGTCAGAACCTGCAGCACCAGGACCGCGATGCCCAGCAGATCGCCGACATCAGCCGCGGTGGCTATGTGCTCAAGGACTGCGCCGGCGAGCCCGAACTGATCCTGATCGCCACCGGTTCCGAAGTGGGCCTGGCTGTTCAGGCCTTCGACAAGCTGACCGAGCAAGGCCGCAAGGTGCGCGTGGTTTCCATGCCGTGCACCAGCGTGTTCGATGCCCAGGACGCTGCCTACAAGCAGTCCGTGCTGCCGCTGGAAGTCGGTGCGCGCATCGCCATCGAAGCTGCCCACGCCGACTTCTGGTACAAGTACGTTGGCCTGGAAGGTCGTATCATCGGCATGACCACTTACGGTGAGTCGGCGCCGGCTTCGGCACTGTTCGAAGAGTTTGGCTTCACCCTGGAGAACATCCTCGGTACTGCCGAAGAGCTGCTGGAAGACTGATTTAAAGATCTGCGGGCGGTGTCGCCTTCTATTCGCGGGCAAGCCCGCTCCCACAGAGGTTGCATGAAACCCTGTGGGAGCGGGCTTGCCCGCAAATGCCACACCGCAAACTCCGCAGGCTGACGACAATTGAACTGTCTCGTGAGCCCCGAATGCCCCACCTGCGTCCCTACAAAGTTGCACTCAACGGTTATGGCCGTATCGGCCGCTGTGTCCTGCGCGCGCTGTTCGAGCGGGGGGCAAAGGCCGGCTTCGAGATCGTAGCGCTGAACGATCTGGCCGATCAGGCCAGCCTGGAATACCTGACACGCTTCGACTCCACCCACGGGCGTTTCCCCGGCGAGGTCAAGGTCGACGGCGACTGTCTGCACATCAATGGCGACTGCGTGAAGGTAATGCGCAGTGCCACCCCCGAAGGCATCGACTGGGCTGCGCTGGGCATCGACCTGGTGCTGGAGTGTTCCGGTGCCTATAACACCCGTGCCGATGGCCAGCGTTTCCTCGACGCCGGTGCACCAAGGGTGCTGTTCTCGCAGCCCATGGCCAGCGAGGCCGACGTTGACGCCACGGTGGTCTACGGCATCAACCAGGCCTGCCTTACCGGCAGCGAGCGCCTGGTGTCCAACGCTTCGTGCACCACCAACTGCGGCGTGCCGCTGCTGCGTGTGCTGGACCAGGCGTTCGGCATCGAATACGTGCAGATCACCACCATCCACTCGGCGATGAACGACCAGCCGGTGATCGATGCCTACCACCACGAAGACCTGCGCCGCACGCGTTCGGCCTTCCAGTCGGTGATCCCCGTGTCCACCGGCCTGGCGCGTGGTATCGAGCGCCTGCTTCCGGAACTTGCCGGGCGAATCCAGGCCAAAGCGGTACGTGTACCGACCGTCAACGTCTCGTGCCTGGACATCACCCTGCAGACCGCCCGCGACACCAGTGCGGCCGAAGTCAACCGAGTGCTGCGCGAGGCCGCGCTGGAAGGCCCGCTCAAAGGCTTGCTGGCCTACACCGAGCTGCCGCACGCCAGCTGTGATTTCAACCATGACCCGCATTCGGCGATCGTCGATGCCAGCCAGACGCGTGTTTCCGGCCCCCGCCTGGTAAACCTGCTGGCCTGGTTCGACAACGAATGGGGTTTTGCCAACCGTATGCTCGACGTTGCCGAACACTTTCTGCACGTCGTTCACCCAACCCGCAACAAACAGCCCTGAAGGACTGCATTCATGACCGTGTTGAAGATGACCGACCTCGACCTGCAAGGTAAGCGCGTACTGATCCGCGAAGACCTCAACGTGCCTGTGAAGGACGGTGTGGTAGCCAGCGACGCACGTATCCTGGCAGCGCTGCCGACCATCAAGCTGGCCCTGGAGAAGGGTGCAGCGGTAATGGTCTGCTCGCACCTGGGCCGCCCGACCGAAGGCGAATTCTCTGCCGAGAACAGCCTCAAGCCGGTCGCCGATTACCTGAGCAAGGCCTTGGGCCGTGACGTGCCGCTGGTTGCCGACTATCTGGACGGTGTCACGGTACAGGCCGGTGAACTGGTGCTGTTCGAGAATGTGCGCTTCAACAAGGGCGAGAAGAAAAACGCCGACGAGCTGGCGCAGAAGTACGCTGCCCTGTGCGACGTATTCGTCATGGACGCTTTCGGCACTGCACACCGCGCCGAAGGCTCGACCCATGGCGTCGCCAAGTTCGCCAAGGTTGCCGCTGCCGGCCCGCTGCTGGCAGCCGAGCTGGATGCCTTGGGCAAGGCCCTCAAGGCTCCGGCCAAGCCGATGGCGGCCATCGTTGCCGGCTCCAAGGTTTCCACCAAGCTGGACGTGCTGAACAGCCTGAGCAGTGTTTGCGACCAGTTGATCGTTGGTGGCGGTATTGCCAACACCTTCCTGGCCGCTGCTGGCCACCCGGTGGGCAAGTCGCTGTACGAGCCTGACCTGGTCGACACCGCCAAGGCCATTGCCGCCAAGGTCAGCGTGCCGCTGCCAGTCGACGTGGTGGTTGCCAAAGAGTTCGCCGAGAGCGCTGAAGCTACGGTCAAAACCATTGCCGACGTAGCTGCCGACGACATGATCCTGGACATCGGCCCGCAAACCGCAGCCAACTTCGCCGAGTTGCTGAAGTCGTCGAAAACCATTCTGTGGAACGGCCCGGTTGGTGTGTTCGAATTCGATCAGTTCGGCAACGGCACCAAGGTACTGGCCAAGGCGATCGCCGAGAGCGCTGCGTTCTCCATTGCCGGTGGCGGTGACACCCTGGCAGCCATCGACAAATATGGCGTCAGCAAGGAAATCTCCTACATTTCTACCGGTGGTGGCGCCTTCCTCGAGTTCGTCGAGGGCAAGGTCCTGCCAGCTGTGGCAATCCTGGAAGAGCGGGCCAAGGCCTGATGACGTCGGCGCTTGGCAAAGGGAGTGGCCTGGTGGTCAAGCAATTGTCTGTGATGATGCTGGCCGGTCTGCTGAGCGCTTGCGCGGGCAGCCCGGCCTCGGATGCCGACCCGGCGCGATCGCACAAGGGCGGTTGCTACCAGTCCGAATGGCAGGCCGAGACCGTGCCGGTCATCGGCAAGCGCGTGGGCCCGGAAGGCCTGGAAAAGTACGACGAAGACCACCAGCGCAAGGCGCCGGGTTGCCCTTGATCGGGTAATAGGCAACCTGAACGTTGATTTGTGGTCTTGAAGAAGGGGCCGCTGTGCGGCCCTTCGCGGGCTCGCCCGCTCCCACAGAGACCGAACTGTACCTGTGGGAGCGGGCGAGCCCGCGAAGGGCTGCACAGCAGCCCCAAATCGAGGAAACTGAATGAAAGCGCTTTTGGCCGTGACGGCCCTGGCGACACTGGCAGGATGCTCACTGCTGCAGCCGGCGCAACCCGCCCCGGCAGACAACTGGACCCGTTGGGTCTGCGACACCCAGGCTGAGGTGCTTTGGCGCTTTGCCGATGTGCAACGCGAACAGGTTGACGTGCGCCTTGGCGGCGGCGACCAGGTCTACCGGCTCAAGGCTGAACCGGGTGCCTCAGGCGCGCTGTACAGCGATGGCATGCTGGCCTTCCACACCAAGGGCGAAGAAGGCCTGGTGTACTGGGTGGCAACCAACGATCTGATTGGGCGGGGCTGCAAGGCACCGTGACTGGCCGGGCCGCAAGGGTGGCCCACACTACTTGAACAGCAACCGCCCCTGCGGCAGGCTTGCACGAAACAAACGACGCTTGTCGGGAGAGAGATACACAATGGCACTCATTAGCATGCGCCAGATGCTGGACCACGCCGCCGAGTTCGGCTATGGCGTTCCAGCTTTCAACGTCAACAACCTCGAGCAGATGCGCGCCATCATGGAAGCGGCCGACAAGACCGACTCCCCCGTGATCGTCCAGGCTTCGGCCGGTGCCCGCAAATACGCTGGTGCGCCATTCCTGCGCCACCTGATCCTGGCTGCCATCGAAGAGTTCCCGCACATCCCGGTGTGCATGCACCAGGACCACGGTACCAGCCCTGACGTCTGCCAGCGCTCGATCCAGCTGGGCTTCAGCTCGGTCATGATGGACGGTTCGCTGGGTGAAGACGGCAAGACCCCGACCGACTACGAGTACAACGTCCGCGTTACCCAGCAGACCGTTGCCATGGCTCACGCTTGCGGCGTTTCGGTTGAAGGCGAGCTGGGCTGCCTGGGTTCGCTGGAAACCGGCATGGCCGGTGAAGAAGACGGGATCGGCGCCGAAGGCGTGCTGGATCACAGCCAGATGCTGACCGACCCGGAAGAAGCCGCCGACTTCGTCAAGAAGACCCAGGTCGACGCCCTGGCGATCGCCATCGGTACCAGCCACGGTGCCTACAAGTTCACCAAGCCACCAACCGGTGACGTGCTGGCCATCGATCGCATCAAGGAAATCCACAAGCGCATTCCCAACACCCACCTGGTGATGCACGGTTCGTCCTCGGTACCGCAAGAGTGGCTGGCGATCATCAACCAGTACGGCGGCGACATCAAAGAAACCTACGGTGTACCGGTCGAAGAAATCGTTGAAGGCATCAAGCACGGCGTGCGCAAGGTCAACATCGATACCGACCTGCGTCTGGCG
This sequence comes from Pseudomonas sp. zjy_15, assembly GCF_043101865.1. Lineage (NCBI taxonomy): Bacteria > Pseudomonadati > Pseudomonadota > Gammaproteobacteria > Pseudomonadales > Pseudomonadaceae > Pseudomonas > Pseudomonas sp. zjy_15. The sequence continues at coordinate 17,025 of NZ_JBICII010000076.1, read as the reverse complement.
TCCACCGGTGCCATGCGTCGCCTGATGGCGCAGAACCCGAGCGAGTTCGACCCGCGCAAGTTCTTCGGTGAAACCATCAAGGCCATGCGTGACGTGTGCATCGCCCGTTACGAAGCCTTCGGCACCGCTGGCAATGCCTCGAAGATCAAGCCGATCTCCCTGGAAGGTATGTTCCAGCGCTACCTGAAAGGTGAGCTGGCCGCCAAGGTCAACTGATCGACTGGTAACCCTGAAAAACCCGCAGCGATGCGGGTTTTTTTATGGGCGATGGATACGTGGACATAAATCAGGCAGACCGACCGTTAGTCGGCTACCGTACAGTTTGGCCATTGATAGCGTTCTGATTGCATTGCGTGTTGCTGCCTCAGGTCTAGAGTACTAATGGATCCAACCGTATTTTGAAGTCGGTCACATAACAGAGAAGCAGCATGGATGGCGCTCACCCTAAACAGCAGCCACTGGATGGCAGCTCAGTTCTTCTGGTGGTAGACGACTACCCCGAGAACCTAATCAGCATGCGGGCCTTGCTGGCCCGGCAGGATTGGCAAGTATTGACGGCAAGCTCTGGGATAGAAGCCTTGAGCGCATTGCTGGAGTACGAAGTCGACCTGGTGTTGATGGATGTACAGATGCCGGAAATGGACGGCTTTGAAGTCGCACGGCTGATGCGCGGCAATCAGCGTACCCGACTGACCCCGATCATTTTCCTCACCGCCAACGAACAGTCCGAAGCGGCCGTGCTCAAAGGCTACGCCAGCGGCGCCGTGGACTACATGTTCAAACCGTTCGACCCGCAAATCCTCAAGCCCAAGGTTCAGGCTCTTCTCGAACAGCAGCGCAACCGGCGCATGCTGCAGCAGCTGAGTCGCGAGCTGGAGGCGGCCAGGGCATTCAATGCGTCCATCCTGGAAAATTCCGCTGAAGGCATTCTGGTGGTTGATGCCAATGGCATTATCAGTTTTGCCAATCCGGCCATTTCCCGTTTGCTGGGGGCGCCGGTGCAACAACTGCAGGGCACCCAATTGCTTGACGTTGTGCATCTGGCCAGTGCCAGCCTATGGCGCGAGTCGGACTTCTACAAGGCCTATCAGGGGCGGCAGATCTTCCGCGTACACGATGCCCAACTGCGTACCCAAGGGGGTGAATCTGTACCGGTGGCGCTGTCCTGTGCGCCGTTGCCGGCCGACCAGCAGGCGATGGTGGTGACCGTGCTGGACATGTCGGTGGTGCGTAACTTGCACCAGCAGCTGGAATACCAGGCCATTACTGACCCGCTCACCGGTCTGCTCAACCGCCGGGGTTTCTACCAGGCTGCTGAAGGTGCTCTGTTACGCAACGAGCGCTCGGCCAAGGCGCAGGCGCTGATGTACATGGACCTGGATGGCTTCAAGCGCATCAACGACTCGCTCGGCCACGACGCGGGCGACCGGGTGTTACGCTGGGTCGCCGAGCAACTCAAGGACTGCCTGGGCAGTGAGGCCTTGCTGGCGCGTATGGGCGGCGATGAGTTCACCGCACTGTTCGACAGCTTGCCCTACCCGGAGCAGGCCGGGCGTTATGCCGAACGGTTGCTCGAGCGTGTTTCCATCAGCCATGAGGTAGATGGGCTCGATGTCTGCCTTGGGGTCAGCATCGGCATTGCCACCTACCCGGACTGCGGCGCCAATGTCGAAGGCCTGCTGCGTTCGGCCGATACAGCGATGTACGCAGCCAAGCAAGCTGGGCGTCAGCAATACCGCTTCTACGACCAGGAGCTCAATGGGCGGGCACGCTCGCGGTTGATGCTCGAAGACAGCGTGCGCGCGGCCATCGAGCAGCAGGACTTTACCTTGGTGTACCAGCCACAGGTAGCTTTCCACGATGGTCGCCTGCGTGGTTTCGAGGCCTTGCTGCGCTGGCAGCACCCCAGCGTTGGCGATGTACCGCCGGGGCTGTTCATCCCGTTGCTGGAAGAAGCGCGGCTGATCAACCGCCTGGCCAGCTGGATCTACCGCCAAGGGGCCGCGCAGCGGCAGGCCTGGTACGACCGGTTTCCGCCGGACCTCGTGCTTGGCATCAGCCTGAGCCGCGCGCAGTTCGTCATGCCTGGCCTGGTCGAAGAACTGCAACGGGTCATCCAGCTCTACCAGCTTGTCCCGACGCAGTTGGAAGTGGAAGTGGCGGAAACCTCGCTGATGTACAACATCGATGCGGCCGTCAAACAGATACACCGCTTGCGTGAGCTGGGCGTGAGGGTGGCCCTGGATGACTTCGGAGCGGGTGACTGTTCGTTGCGCATGCTGCGCGACCTGCCTATCGATACCCTCAAGCTCGATCGTCATCTGGTTGCACGCCTGCCCGATTCGGCGGTAGATGCTGCGTTGGCTCGCAGCGTGATCGGCCTGTGCGCCGACTACCGTATAACGGTGATCGCCGAGGGCGTGGAGACCCCGGCGCAGGCAGCCTGGCTCAAGGCCAATGGTTGCGAATACGTTCAGGGTTTCCTGGTGGCTTATCCGATGACTGCTGCTGACGCCAGCGGCTTCCCGGCAATTTTCTCCTGGCCAGGGCCGTGATTGGCTAGAATCGGTATTCGTTACGCCGAATACAGCGCCATGACCGTACTACGTTACTTGCAAGCCTACCCCCCGCACCTGCAGCAGCAGGTGCGGCAGATGATCGACAGCGACCGCCTGGGTGAATACCTGCAGCGCCGTTACCCTGACCGCCATGACGTGCAAAACGACAAGGCGCTGTATGGCTATGCCCAGGATCTGCGCCAACAGTACCTGCGAAGTGCGCCAAACCTGGACAAGGTGCTGTTCGACAGTCGCCTCGACCTGACGCATCGGGCCCTGGGCTTGAACACGGCGGTATCGCGGGTGCAGGGCGGCAAGCTCAAGGCGAAGAAGGAAATCCGTATTGCCTCACTGTTCAAGGAAGCCGCGCCACAGTTCTTGCGCATGATCGTTGTGCACGAGTTGGCGCACCTGCGCGAGCGAGATCACAACAAGGCGTTCTACCAGCTCTGCCAGCACATGGAGCCGGACTATCACCAACTGGAATTCGACCTGCGCGTCTACCTGACCTACCGGGAGCTGCCGGGCAACCTCTAAGGAACAAGCAGCATGGAAGTAAGCAAGACCAAGAGCAGCTTCTACCGCCGGCTGTACGTGGCCTGGCTGATCGACAGCCAGACGGCGACCAGCGTGCCCGCCCTGATGGAGGCCACTGGCATGCCCCGCCGGACAGCCCAGGACACTATCGCCGCGCTGGCCGACCTGGACATCGTCTGCGAGTTCGAACAGCAGGAAGGCGCACGCAACCACGCCGGGCATTACCGTATTCATGACTGGGGGGCGATCGACAAGCAGTGGATCATCCGTCACCTGCGGCAGATCCGCGAAGTACTGGGCTACCCCTGATCTGAAAAGCCTGCGCGGTGTCAGCTTCGCGGGCAAACCCGCTCCCACGCGGTTGACTCAACCCTTGCGCATCCCGATAGACACGATGCCGTCCACCAGAGACTCCCCGCTCACCACCGCAAACCCATGGCGGGCATAAAAATCCTGCAAATGCGCCTGAGCCGACAGATAAACCGGCACCCCAGGCCAACAATGGTCCGCTGCCTCCAACCCCTTGAGCAGCAAGCTTTCTTCAAGCTTCAAAGTTCGCGCCTGCGGTGATGTCACCAATCGCCCCATCACCACATCCCCACCTTGTGACTGCGGATCCAGCAGGCGCAGGTAGGCTACCAGCTTGTCTTTGTGCCAGGCCATGAGATGCAAGGTATCGCCAGTCAGGTCCTGACCATCGACTTCCTGGTAGGCATGGCGCTGCTCCACCACGAATACTTCAGTGCGTAACTGCAGAATGGCGTAGAGCTGCTCTTTGCCGAGGTCAGTGTGGTGCTTGCACAGCCAGGCGATTGACATTGGCGCGAACTCCTTGGATGGGTCTCGATCATCGCATGCTGCATGTGCTTCGGCCAAAATAGAGGCTAAATGACACTATTGGCCGCTGCCCTCGGCAACAGCTTTGTGTAATCTCACTGCCAGTGTTGCCCTCCATTGCGAAAGGACGTGAGCATGCGGCCACTGCTTTGTGTTCTGGGATTACTGGCAACGATGCTGGCAACACCCGCCCTGAGTCGCGACAAGCTACGCCTGGTGGCTGACAACTGGCCACCGTTCACCGATGCCAGGATGCCGGGCGGCGGCCTTGCGACCAGCATCGTTACCACGGCACTGGCCCGTGCCGGCTACGCCAGCGGTTATGAAGAGGTGCCGTGGGCGCGGGCGTTACTGGGGGTAGGTGAAGGGCGCTATGACGTGCTGATCAATGCCTGGTACAACGACTCGCGCACCAATATAGGGCAATTCTCCAGCGCCTACCTGAGCAATCGTATTCGCCTGCTGCAACGTAAGGGCGAGGCGTTTAGCTACAAGCGTCTGTCTGACCTTTATGCCTACAGCATTGCGGTAGTGCGTGATTACGCCTATTCACCGGAATTCGACGGGGATCCCGGTTTGCACAAAGTGCCGGTGCGCAACTTTTCTTCTGCGGTACGCATGTTGGCGGCTGGGCGGGTGAGCCTGGCGGTGGAAGACGAGTACGTGGCCCGCTACAACCTGCAGCGTGAGCCGCAGGAAGTGCGTGATGGGGTGGTGCTGGTGGACCCGCCGCTGGGGGAGAACACCCTGCATATACTGGTCAGCCTGAAGCACCCGGAGCATAAGCGGATCGTCGAGCGCTTCGAGCAGGCGATAGCGGCGATGAAGGCGGATGGCAGCTATGCCCGGCTGCTGCGTCAGTATGGTTTTTGAGCGCTGCGGCCAGCACAGGCGATAAAACTTCAGGCCGGGGCACCTTCCTTGATCAGGTGTGCCGCCAGGGTCCGCAATGGCCCCAACTGCCGGCATATCAACGCCAACTGCGTCTGCACCAACCGCTGATGCTCATCCAGATCTTCCGGCATCTGCTCCAGGGCATTGGCCAGCGCCTCTTCGGTATCACTGTGAATCGCCACCGGCAGCCGTGCGGCCAGGCCGTTGGCAATCTCGTCCAGGCTGCTGGCCAGGCTTTGCCCGGCGCCTTCGATCAATTGCTCCTGCACCTCCGCCGGCAGAGCCGTGTCGCGGTGCGCGCCTAACCCCGAGAGGTAGCTGAGCAAGGTGTGCGACAGCACCAGGAAGCGAAAGCCAACGTCGGCCTCCTTACGGAAATGCCCCGGCTCCATCAGCATGTTGGCCAAGGTGGTGGACAGCGCCGCATCAGCGTTGTGGGCATTGCGCCGGGCCAGGCGGTAGGCCAGGTCGTCGCGCTTGCCGTGGGCATACTGCTGCATGATCTGGCGCAGGTACACGCTGGCGCAGGCCAGGGTATTGGCCAGCGCCTTGTTCAGCCGTCGGCCCTGCCAGTCAGGCAGGAACAGGAACACCGCGAGGATGGCAATCAGGCTGCCCACCAAGGTATCGAACAGGCGTGGCAGGAACAGGCCGTAGCCATCGCCGATCTGGTTGAAGCAGAACAGCACCATCAGGGTGATCGCGGCAGTGGCCAGGGTGTAGCGGGTGGTGCGGTTGACGAAGAACACCACCCCGGCAACCACGGCGAACAACGACTGGATGACCGGGTTGGGGAAGAGGTCGAACAAGGCCCAGCCCACTGTCAGGCCAACGGCAGTGCCGAAGATCCGCTGCACCAGCTTGCGCCGGGTGGCGCCGTAGTTGGGCTGGCACACGAACAGCGTGGTGAGGATGATCCAGTAGCCCTGGGTCGGGTGAATCAGGTGCACCATGCCATAGCCGATCGACAGTGCCAGCGGCAGGCGCAAGGCATGGCGGAACAACAGCGAGGTCGGTGTGAGCTGAGTGCGCAGGCGCGTCCACACGTCCTTCAGCGAGCGTGGCGAGCGGTCGAGCAGGCTGCTGTCGCTGGCATCGGCCAGGCTGTCCGGGTTGCTGGCGGCACTGAGCAGGCGGTCCAGCGTTGCCAGGTTGGCAGCCAGCGCCCGCAGCGAGCGCAGCAGGCCGCGCCAGGCCGGGTTGCTCTGGATGCGCAGGTGCTCCAGCGAGGCGTTGAGGTCCTCGAGGGCTTCTGGATAACCGCTGGCCAGCACGAACGGTTGGCGCAGGCGGATCGAGCGGGCCAGTTCCTGGCAAGATGAACCCTGCTTACGCAGCAGGCGCTGGCAGCGGAACATGACGTCGCTGTGGAAAAACGCCTCGGTCAGTGCGTTGTAGGGGTAGTGCGAGGCACTGACACGCTCGTGGATGTCCTGGGCCAGGAAGTACAGCTTGAGGTAGCGGCTCACCTTCGAGTTTGGCTGGCTGTTGCCCACCCGGTGCAGGATGATCTCCTTGGCGGCGTTCAGCGCCGCCACCACCTTGCCGTTCTGCTGGGCCAGTTCCAGGCGCCGGGCCTCGACGTCGAGCGTGCGGATCGGTTCGAACAGGCTGGCCTTGAGCTTGAGGTAGCTGCCCAGCTCGAAGAACAGTTTGGCCAGGCTCTGTTGTACCGGCTGGTTGGAAAACAGCGCCTGCCATAGTACCGACAACAGCCCGTACCAGGCCGCACCTGCCACCAGCAGCAGCGGTTCGTGCCAGAAGTCGGTGACCTGGCCGCCGCGCTGGTCCACGCCGATCATGGTGTAGACCGCAGTGATCAAGGTGGCCGAAGCGATGGCGCCGTAGCGCTCGCCCAGTGCCCCGAGCATGGTCAGGCCAAAGGCGGCCAGGGCCAGGGCAATGACGAAGATCCAGGGGTAGGGGAACAGCAATTCGACCGCCAGTGCAGCGATGGCGAAACACACCAGGGTAACGGCCAGGGCGCTGAGGCGGCCCTGCCAGCTGTCGTCGGTTTCGGCCAGGGCGCTGGCGATGATGCCGAGGAACAGGGGAATCAGCAGGGCCATCTCGTTCTGGTACCAGCACAGGGCCAGGCTGCCGGTGAGGGCAATGGTGACCCGGATGCTGTAGCTGAACTTGTCTTGGCCCCACAGGCGACGCAGTGACTGACGGAACGAGCTCGATGACATGATGGCCTGCCAGGCGGTGATCAGAAGAATACCTTTCAGGGCCGGTTATTGGGGCGCGAAGCGGCCCCAATAACGGCTCCAGGCACGGGCCAGCAAGAAGCGTTCCGTGCTGCTGAAAGGATTCTACCCTACACGAACTGCGCTGCGGCGTTCGCCGATGCCCAGGCCCACTGGAAGTTGAAACCGCCCAGGTGGCCGGTGACATCCAGCACTTCACCGATGAAGTACAAACCGGGGCTTTTCAGCGATTCCATGGTCTTGGACGACACCTCGCGGGTATCCACGCCGCCCAGGGTCACTTCGGCGGTGCGGTAGCCTTCGGTGCCGGCCGGCACAACTTGCCAGTTCGCCAGCGTTTCGGCGATTTGCGCCAGTTCTGCCGGAGTGTACTGCTTCATCGGTTTCGACTCGAACCACTGCTCGGCCAGCAGGTTGGCCAGCTTGCGGGTGAACACTTCGCCCAGCACGGTCTTCAGTTCTGCGTTGGCGCGTTCGGCCTGCATCTGTTGCAGCCAGGAAAGCGCATCGCGGTCGGGCAACAGGTTGATCTCGACTGTGTCACCGGCTTCCCAGAACGACGAGATCTGCAGGATCGCCGGGCCGCTCAGGCCGCGGTGCGTGAACAGCAGGTTTTCGCGGAAGCTGGTGCCATTGCAACTGGCGGTGCAGTCCAGCGAGGTGCCGGATAATTGGGTGCACATCGCCTTGAGTTGGGGCTCGGTGATGGTGAATGGCACGAGCCCGGCGCGGGTTGGCAGCAAGGTGTGGCCGAACTGGCGGGCCACCTGGTAGCCGAAACCGGTGGCGCCCAGGGTAGGGATCGAAAGGCCGCCGGTGGCGATGACCAGCGACTGGCAGGCGAACTGGCCGCCGCTGGTCTGCAACAGGTAGCCGCTTTCGGTCTTTTCGATCTGTTCGATACGGGTGTGCATGCGGATCTCGGCACCGGCCTCGTCGCACTCGGCCAGCAGCATGTCGAGGATGTCGCTGGCCTTGTTGTCGCAGAACAGTTGCCCGAGCTTCTTCTCGTGGTAGGCCACGCCATGCTTGCAGACCAGCTCGATGAAATCCCATTGGGTGTAGCGAGCCAGCGCCGACTTGCAGAAGTGCGCATTGTGCGAGAGGAAGTTGGCCGGCTCAGTGTACAGGTTGGTGAAGTTGCAGCGCCCGCCGCCGGACATGAGGATCTTCTTGCCTGGCTTGTTGGCGTGGTCGAGCAGCAGCACCCGGCGGCCACGACGGGCGCTGAGCTGGGCGCACATCAGGCCGGCGGCGCCGGCGCCAAGGATGATCACGTCGGTGGAGTGCACGGTATGAACCTTCAGATTTGAAATGCTGAGCCCTGTGGGAGCGGGTTCACCCGCGAATGCGATGGTGCATTCACTGCCGCATTCGCGGGTAAACCCGCTCCTACAAGGGATTTGCCTGGCTTTAGATAATGCGGACTTTCAGGGCGCGGCCCTTGATCTTGCCGCTGTTCAGCCGCTGCATGGCCTGCTTGGCCAACGCCCGCTCCACGGCCACAAACGCCTGGAAGTCGAAGATGGCGATCTTGCCCACCTGCTTGCCCGGAATGCCGGCATCACCGGTCAAGGCCCCCAGGATGTCGCCAGGGCGCAGCTTGTCCTTGCGGCCAGCGGCAATGCACAGTGTGGTCATCACCGGTAGCAGGGGCTCGCCGCCCTTGTTTTTCAGGCTGTCCAGCTGGTCCCAGCGCAGCGGGCTCTTTTGCAGCGCTTCGATGGCCTGGGCGCGGTGGCCTTCGGCTGGTGCCACCAGGCTGACCGCGACGCCTTTCTCGCCGGCGCGGCCGGTACGGCCCACGCGGTGCACGTGGATTTCCGCATCACGCGCCAGCTCCACGTTGATGACCATGTCCAGGCCATCGATGTCCAGGCCGCGGGCGGCCACGTCGGTAGCCACCAGCACCGAGCTGCTGCGGTTGGCGAACATGGTCAGCACCTGGTCACGGTCGCGCTGCTCCAGGTCGCCGTGCAGGGCCTGGGCGACGATGCCCTTGGCGGTCAGGTGGGCAACCACGTCCTCGCATTGCTGCTTGGTGAAACAGAACGCTACGCACGACTGCGGGCGGTAGTGGCCGAGCACTCGGGTGACGGCTTCCAGGCGTTGCTGCGGGTCAATCTCGATGAAACGCTGCTCGATCTGGTTGTCGGTGTGCAGGCTCTCGACCTTGACCTGCTGCGGGTTGCGCATGAAGTCGGCGGCCAGTTGCTTGATGCCGGCCGGGTAGGTGGCAGAGAACAGCAGGGTCTGGCGGCGCGACGGGGTCTTGCCGATGATGCTGGCGATGGCGTCGAAGAAGCCCATGTCGAGCATGCGGTCGGCTTCGTCCAGTACCAGGGTGTTCAACCCGTCCAGTACAAGGGTGCCTTTGTCCAGGTGCTGCTGGATGCGCCCTGGGGTGCCGACGATGATGTGCGCGCCGTGCTCCAGCGAAGCGATCTGTGGGCCCAGCGAAACGCCGCCGCACAGGGTCAGGATCTTGATGTTGTCCTCGGCACGGGCCAGGCGGCGCAGCTCCTTGGCCACCTGGTCGGCGAGCTCGCGGGTAGGGCAGAGCACCAACGCCTGGCAGCCGAAGTAGCGCGGGTTGATCGGGTTGAGCAGGCCGATGCCGAAGGCGGCGGTCTTGCCGCTACCGGTCTTGGCCTGGGCGATCAGGTCCTGGCCTTTGAGGATGACAGGCAGGCTCTGGGCCTGGATAGGCGTCATCGACGCATAGCCGAGGGCGTCCAGGTTGGCCAGCATGGCAGTGGACAGCGGCAAGGTGGCAAAGGCGGTGGATTCGGTGGTCACGAGGCGGGCCTGCGTTGCGAAGCGAAAAATGCCGCACAGTCTACCAGCCTCGTGGCCATTCGCCCTACGACTCCATGTGTTGTTCCGGACGACGGGCACGCCTTCCGTCCGTCGGCGCCAGTTGCAGGAAGATCGCCGCCGCCAGCATGGCCATTACACCGATGGTGACGAAGGTCAGCTGGAACGCGCCCAGGGTGGTTTCCACGCCCTCGGCGCTGCCTGCCGCAGTAAAGCCGCCCAACAGTGCGCCGGCGCAAGCCACGCCCAGGCTCAGCGACAGTTGCGCGACCACCGACAGCAGGCTGTTACCGCTGCTGGCGCTGGCATCGTCGAGATCGATGAGCGTCACTGTGTTCATCGCAGTGAACTGCATGGAATTCACTGCGCCCAGTAGGCCGAGTTGCACCAACAGCAGCCAATAAGGGGTCTGCTCGTCCACCAGGCCCAGGCTTGCCAGCAGGATGCCCAGCAGCAAGGTATTACCGGTGAGAATGATGCGATATCCGAACCGTTCGATCAGCGGCCGGGCAATGGACTTGGCCAGCATGGCCGCCACCGCCAGCGGGATCATGCTCATGCCTGCCTGAGCGGGTGAGTAGCCCAGTGCGACCTGCAGCAGCAACGGCACCAGAAAGGGCAGAGCGCCGCTGCCCAGGCGGGCGAACAGGTTGCCGAGGATGCCGATGGCGAAGGTGCGCACGCGGAACAGGCTGGGCGAGAACAGTGGCTCCGGGTCGCGCCCGGCTCGCAGCCAGTACGCGGCCAGGCAGGCCATGCCGGCGAACAGCAGCAACATTACCCGCAAGTGCGGCAGGTGCAGCTCGCCCAGGCCTTCCATGGCAATGGTGATCAGTACCATCGCTGCGCCGAACAGCAGGAAACCAGGGCCGTCGAAGGTGGTGCGCTCGGCACCGCGCAAGTCCGGGATGAACTTCCACACGGCAATGCAGCCAAGCAGGCCGACTGGCAGGTTGAGCAGGAAGATCCAGTGCCAGCTGAGGATTTCCACCAGCCAGCCACCGACCGTTGGGCCCAGCAATGGCCCGAGCAGACCGGGGATGGTGATGAAACTCATGATCCGCACCAGCTCGCTGCGTGGGTAGGCGCGCAGCACCACCAGCCGCCCGACCGGCAGCATCAGCGCACCACCCAGGCCCTGCACTACGCGGGCGAAGATCAGGAAGCCAAGGCTGTTGGCTGCGGCGCACAGCAGCGAGCCAAAGCTGAACAGCAAGATGGCGCTGAAGAAGATGCGCTTGGTGCCGAAACGGTCGGCGATCCAGCCTGAGGCAGGGATCAGCAGGGCCACGGTGAGCATGTAGGCAATGATCACACCCTGCATGCGCAAAGGGTCTTCGGCCAACGAGCGGGCCATGGCCGGCAGCGCAGTGTTGAGGATGGTGCCGTCCAGGGACTGCATGAAGAAAGCGATGGCCACCACCCAAGGGATCCAGCGGGCAGTGACGGGGTCCAGCGGGGTGCGTTCGGGCATGACGTCCTCGTTTGTCAGTGCCGGCCCTTTCGCGGCTAAAGCCGCTACAAGGTTTACGCGTTCCTTGTAGGAGCGGCTTTAGCCGCGAAAGGGCCGGCAAGTCCAGTCACAATGTCAGGGTCAGGCCTTTGACCAGTGCCCCGGGCAAATGACTCGACCCGGTACTGCGCTGTCCATAAGTACTGGTCGACAGAATCATCTCGCGCTCCTGGGTCAGGTCCTCCAACTGGCTACCCAGCAAGCTGTACAGGCTGTCATCGAAGCGCATGGTGCTCACCGGCCCCTGGATCTGCCCGTCTTCTACCCAGAAAGTGGCGAAGCGGGTCAGCCCGGTCATGCGCGCCGCTGGCAGGTCCGAGTAGTTCAGGTACCACAGGTTGCTGATGTACAGCCCGGTGCCTAGACGCTCAAGGATCTGCGCACTGGCCAGATTGCCCGGCGCCAGGCTGAGCGCACAGGGCGATTCGTAGCCGTCGGCGCCATTGGCCTGCAGCTCGAACTCGGCCGCGCTGCGCGCACTGATCAACCGCTGCCGGGCTTCACCTTGCTGGATCAGCGGCACATCCAGGCGCGGTGCACCTTCATCGGAAAATGCCGGGCTAAGCGAGCCGCTGACCTGCTCGGTAAAACTCACCAGCGGGCTAAGCCGAGCATCGCCATTGTACAGGCGCTGCAGGGCACTGTTTCCAGTGGCCAGGGCTTGCGCGGAAAAGCCGCCCCAGCACAGCATGCCGGCGATTTCGTCCATGGCCGCGGGTGCCAGGTAGGCACGGTAGGTGCCGGGCTTGAGGGTAACTGCCGGGCGATCGAGGAAGCCCAACTGCTCTCGTGCTTGGCGCAGGCGTGCGGTGAAGTCGTCGGCACTCCAGACCTGGCCGGCATAGTTGGCCTTCACCGCCTGGCCATTATCGTGGAACAGGCTCCAGTCGACGTTGAAACTGTTGGCCTGGTGCCAGCCGAAGGCGCCGAACGAGCTGGCGAAGCCACGGCAGACCGGGCCTGCGGCATAAATGCCGACCAGGTCCAGGTCGCCTGCTTCACGCTCGAGCAGGGGCAGTACTTCGTTCAGTGCGGGCAGGGGGTGTTCCTGCAGGCTATGGCTGTGCCAGGCATTTTCGTCCAGGCGCAGGTAAGGGTCGAGGGCAAGCAGCGGCAAGGTCTGGCGCAACTGCTCGAGCGCAACGTTCAGACGCTGGCGATCCAGTTGTGCGTCGCCACTCAAGGTCACCTGTTGTTCCGCCTGGCGCCCATCGCGCACCAGTCGCAGTTGCGCACAGGCCTGGCTGACTTCGCCGGCCTGGCGCACCTTGGCATGGTTGAAACGCACGAACTGCGATTGCTCGGCACTGTAGCCGAGGGTGAACTGCTCGCCAGCCTGAAGGGCGGCGTGCACGTCCCCTACCAGGTTTTCGAAAGCGTGCTTCATCAGGCGTCTCCTCCGAATACATCGATCTGGCGGAACACGCAGGCCGGTGAGGCGTGGCCCACGCGCACCACCTGGTTGGGTTCGCCCTTGCCGCAGTTGGGCGTGCCCAGCACCTGGAAGGTACTGCGGTCGCCGACCGCCGACAGGTTGCGCCAGAACTGCGCGGAGATACCACGGTAGTTGGGGTTCTTGACGATGCCCTTGAGCTGGCCGTTCTCGATCAACTGGCCCCATTCGCAGCCGAACTGGAACTTGTTGCGCGCATCGTCGATGGACCAGGAACGATTGGTACGCATCAGGATGCCATGCTCGATGCCTCCGATCAGCTGCTCGAAAGACTGGTCGCCCGGCTCGATGTTGAGGTTGGCCATGCGGTCGATCGGTGCCCGGTTCCAGCCGCAGGCGCGGCTGTTGGCCACGCCGTCCAGGCCAGAACGGAACTGAGACAGCGCGCCACCCAGCGGGCGCAGCAGCAGGCCGTCGCGTATCAGGAACGCTTTGCTGGCCGGGGTGCCGTCGTCGTCATGACTGTAGCTGGCCAGCTCTTCGCCAATGGTCGGGTCGAAGGTCACGTTCAGCAAGCTGGAGCCGTACTGCAGATGGCCGAAGTCGCTGGCTTTGACAAAACTGGTGCCGGCGTAGTTGCGCTCGTCGCCGAGAATGCGGTCCATCTCCAGCGGGTGGCCGATGGATTCGTGAATCTGCAGCATCATCTGGTCCGGCATCAATAGCAGGTCGCGTGGGCCGCTGGGGGTGTTCGGTGCCAGCAGCAGTTGCAGCGCTTCATCGGCCACCCTGCTGGCCGCGCCGATCAGCCCACAGCGCTCGATGATCTCGAAACCACCCTGCTGGCCGAAGTTGTCGCGGCCCAGGGTGCGGCTCTGGCTGTCCTGGCCATCGCTGGCCGTTACGCCAAGGCCCGGGAACAGGAAGCGCTGGGCATGGCGCAGCTCGGCGCCGGCCGAGTTGAGGTAGGTTTGCTCGACCAGGCTCAGCCCCAGGCTGGCCTGCCAGTCCACCAGGCGGCTGTCACTGGGCACGCTGGCCGATTCGGCGGCGAGCAGGCCAAGGCATTCGGCGAGGCTGGGCAAGGGTTGGTCGAAGTTGGGCGAAACATGGTCGTGGCGTGCGCTGGTCACCGGTTGTTCGCGCAGGTCCAGCAGGCTGTGCCGGCCGATCTGCTGCGCCAGCGCCTCGGCTTGCTCAAGGGCGCGCTGCAGGCCAGCCTGGGACAGGTCGGCGGTGGCAGCATAGGCCTCCACGCCATTGACCCGCACGGTGAGCATGGCGCCCTCATCCTGGCTGAAGAAGGGTGGTTCGGCGACGTTGCGGCGAACCGAAAGCGCCTGGTGTGACTGTTTTACATGGCGCAGGGAAAACAACTCGGCCGTACTGCGCAGCGCGGCAAAGCGCTGGCGCAGCAGGGCGCTGGAATCGAACATGCGGATGCCTCCGTGTACACGGTGGCTCCCCCTAGAACCACCCGTCTTGCATGCCGAGGCAGGTATCGTCGTGTGCCTCGAGCAATGCCAGGTCATTATGGCAGCCCGGTACTTCCCAGGTCAGGAAATAACGTGCGGCTTGCAGCTTGCCAAGGTAGAAGTCGCGATCAGCAGCGGTTCCCTTGAGCAGGCCAAGCTCGGCGTGAACCGCCTGCTCCAGCCAGCGCCAGCCGATCACGCAGTGGCCGAAGGCCTTGAGGTACAAGGCAGAGTTGGCCAGGGCTCCAGCGACTTTGCCTTGGGCCAGGTCGCCGAGCAGGGCCAGGGTGACGCCTTGCAGGCGGTTGACCAACTGCTCCAGCGGCTGGCGCAGCAGGTCCAGGTTGGGGTGATGGCTGGCGCGCTCGCCGGTGGCGGCGATCAGGCGGATCAGTTGCTTGAGGCCGGCACCATTGTGCTGTGCCAGCTTGCGGCCGAGCAAATCGAGCGACTGGATACCCTCGGTACCTTCGTGGATCGGGTTCAGGCGGTTGTCGCGGTAGTACTGCTCAACCGGGTATTCGCGGGTGTAGCCATGGCCGCCAAGAATCTGGATCGCCAGTTCGTTGGCCTTGAGGCAGAACGCCGAGGGCCAGGATTTGACGATCGGGGTCAGTAGGTCGAGCAGGTCTTGCGCCAGTTTGCGGGCGTTTTCGTCCGCGGCCGTATGGGTGTCGTCGAACAGGCGCGCGGCGTACAGGCCAAGGTCAAAGGCGCCTTCGACGTAAGCTTTCTGGGCCAGCAGCATACGTTTTACATCCGTGTGCTCGATGATCGGTACCGCCGGGCTGTGTGGGTCCTTGTTGTCCGGCAGCCGGCCCTGCGGCCGCTGGCGAGCGTATTCCAGGGAGTAGAGGTAGCCGGCGTAACCCAGCATCACCGCGCCCATGCCTACGCCTATCCGCGCCTCGTTCATCATCTGGAACATGCAGGCCAGGCCTTGGTGTGGCTGGCCGACCAGATAGCCGACGCACTGGCCATTGTCGCCGAAGTTCAGCGCGGTCGAGGTGGTGCCGCGCCAGCCCATCTTGTGGAACAGTCCGGCCAGCAGCACATCGTTGCGCGGGCCGCGGCTGCCGTCCGGGTTGACGTGGTACTTGGGCACGATGAACAGCGAGATGCCCTTAACGCCGGGCGGGGCGTCCGGAAGCTTGGCCAGCACCATGTGCACGATGTTTTCCGACAGTTCGTGGTCGCCGCCGGAAATGAAGATCTTGTTGCCTTTGAGCCGGTAGCTGCCGTCGCCGGCTGGTTCGGCGCGGGTGCGGATGTCGGCCAGCGAAGAGCCGGCGTGGGGTTCGGTCAGCGCCATGGTGCCGAAATAGCGGCCTTCGATCATCGGTTGCAGGAACAGACGTTTCTGTTCATCGGAGCCGAAGCTCTCGATCAGGTTGGCCGCGCCCATGGTCAGGAATGGGTAGGCCGTGGTGCCCGCGTTGGCGGCCTGGAAGTGGGCGAAGCAGGCTTGCGAGATCAGGCTGGGCAGTTGCATGCCACCCACTTCGAAATCACGGTTGGCATTGAGGAAGCCGGCTTCGAGGAAGGCATCGACGGCGGGCTTCACCTCGGGAATCAGCTCGGCGCGGCCGTCCACATAGCGTGGTTCGTTTTCGTCGGCCTTGCGGTTGTGCGGGGCGAAATACTTTTCGGCGATGGTACGCGCGGTGGTCAGCGCCGCATCGAAGGTTTCACGGCTGTGCTCGGCGAAGCGCGGGCGCTGAGTGAGGGCTTCGGCGTCGAGGACTTCGTAGAGCGCGAAGGCGAGGTTGCGGGGGCTGAGCAAGGTCTCGGGCATGGTGGCGGTCCTGAGGCGGGATGCTGCGAGTGTAGGAGTGTGTTAGGACAGGGGACAGGTTAATAGGTTTGCGTGATATGGGTTGAGAACGCCGGGAAACCTGCCGTTTTTTGGTGAAACCAACGCCAGATCAGGTCGTGTAATGCCTGTCCGGGACAATACAGAGACGTTTCCCACGAGCCAGATCGTAATTGGACTGCTGCGGATCGTATGTCAGTTGGCCTTGAATGTGCGTTTTGGTGTTCACAAGGAAACGTTTCAGATGAGTGATGCCCACAACGCTGACTTGGCTGAAGCCAACGGCAATCAGGTTCCCTTCTTCGTAGTCTCACCCATGAAATTTGGCGTAATGACTTTCTTTACCTTGGGCTTCTACTGGGTTTATTGCTTCTATCAAAGTTGGAGTCTGCATAGAGAGAAAACGGGAGAGCGCGTAAGTCCGTTCTGGCGAAGTGCTTTTGCAGTGTTCTTCATCTATCCATTATTGAGAAGGGCAAATAACCATATTCGCGACTCAGGTAAAACCTATCCGTGGTCCATCCTGGGGCTCACTCTGGGCTATTACGTTTTTTGCGTTATCTGGGTGGTTGCTAGAGTCGTGTTGGAAGGCCAGTTGTGGCCAGCCTATTTTGCGGGCTTAGTCATTCAGGCCGCTTGGCTGATCATTCTGGTGTCCATGCAGAAGGGCATCAATTTCTGTGCGGGTGACAAAGAAGGGAAGGCCAACAGCCGGTTCACGCTGGCCAATTGGCTTTGGATGCTGCTGGGTATTGCGCTCATGGCAGCGCAGCTGTTTGCTTTGATTGTGCTTTCACGAATGGTTTGAGCAATTTTGGCCGGAGCTCTGTATGAGTGGAGCTCCGGACAGTCCCCGATCCGCCCCGCGCTTCCACTTTCCGTGAAGACCATTCGATGCTGGGGTAGAAGCCTGCTGCAAAGTTTTTTGATATGTCTGGGGACTGGCCCTTTCGCGGGTAAACCCGCTCCTACAGCGGC
>NZ_JBICII010000075.1:0-557 GCF_043101865.1 Pseudomonas sp. zjy_15 | reverse complement strand
GACGTGATGCCCAGGCTGATCTGGCCAGCGTCGTTGTAGACGTCATCGCCTTGTGCCGTGTGCTCGTAAGGCGCGCTGGTGTCGCCGGCCTTGATGGTGACCTGAGCGTTGTTGCTCAGGGTCACGACCAGGTCGTGAGCCAGGGCGGTATTGATGTGCACGGTGAACGTCGGTTTGACGTTCTCGGCTACCGAGGTCTGGTCGGCCGTGATGGTGACCTTGACCAGGTCGCCTTCGTTGCCTGGAGTACCTGGCTCGTCGGTGACAGTCGTGCTGACCGAAGTCTTGTCGAGTGTCAGCTGTTCGAACTTGCCAACGTCCGCGCCTTCAACGGTAGCGATCGACATCACGACAGGGTCGTTGCTACCGACGTAGACGTTATCCGGGGCAGTGACAGTGGCAGTACCCACGGTGCCATTGGCCGGCACGGTGATGACGGTCTTGCCGTCGCTCAGCGTGAAGGTCAAGGCGCTGTGGTTGTTGATCGGCAGACCATCTTGGTTGGTCAGCGTGATGGTGTAGGTGATCTCGCCGCCTTCGGTCACCGAAGGGGTGGC
>NZ_JBICII010000074.1:0-310 GCF_043101865.1 Pseudomonas sp. zjy_15 | reverse complement strand
GGCGGTGCAGGCTGCGCGGGATCGGCAGCGCGTCGGTCTGCTCGGCGGCGATGTCTTCCGGCAGCTCCAGGTGTACCGCGCCCGGCTTTTCTTCTTCGGCCAGGCGGAAGGCTTCGCGCATGCGGGCCGGGATGTTGTCGGCCGAGGCGAACTGGTGGGTGTACTTGGTGATGGGGTCCATCATGCCGCACACGTCAATGATCTGGAAGCGACCCTGCTTGGACTTCTTGATCGGCTTCTGCCCGGTGATCATCATCATCGGCATGCCGCCCAGGTAGGCGTAGGCGCTGGCGGTCACCAGGTTGGTGGC
>NZ_JBICII010000073.1:0-6656 GCF_043101865.1 Pseudomonas sp. zjy_15 | reverse complement strand
AATTGCGATCGCTCAGCAGGGGGCGCGATCGCCATCGGTCTAAGCAGGCTCAGGTTTTCCTGTGAGTAATCGCCTTGCCCCGATCCACCCCACGATCCCCCTTTTCTTGAAGACAACCCGATGCAGGGGCAGGGGCCTGCTGTAAGGCTTCGTTGATGTGTTGCCTGGGCTGGCCCTTTCGCGGGTGAACCCGCTCCTACAGGTTCACCATAGGCTTCAAGAGTTGCACCGTACCTGAGGGAGCGGGTTTACCCCACCCGTTGTTCCGCATCGAGCCCGGGATCCAGTTTAGAGACGCCCGCGAGCAGTCTTCGGAGTTGATGGGCTATGTGCGCGAACTGACCATCACCGGGTTGATGGGTGAGAAGCCGATGATGATCTGGGCTGCCCATTACCATGAGTGCGATGGCCAAGGCGCTGATGGATGATGCTGAGCTGTGGATGAGGCAGTGAGGGGTTGGCTTCAGGTTGCATGAACTCCTGGCAACCCCACTACACCCCTCAAGCCAACCACCTGCCACGTCCATCCCCCAACCGTCGCCCTGCCCACCAATCCCCACGAATCCAGTCGGATTTGGTCAAAATTTGTGCTATATTCCGCGCCCGCGATTTCCCTGCACACCAGAACCGGTCACTGACATGCAAGCAGCCAAACCACTCTACGACTATCCCAAGTACTGGGCCGAATGCTTCGGGCCAGCACCTTTCCTGCCAATGAGCAGGGAGGAGATGGATCTGCTCGGCTGGGATTCCTGCGACATCATCATCGTGACCGGTGATGCCTACGTCGACCATCCGTCGTTCGGCATGGCCATCATTGGCCGTTTGCTGGAGGCCCAAGGCTTCCGCGTGGGTATCATTGCCCAGCCGAACTGGCAGTCGAAAGACGACTTCATGAAGCTCGGCGAACCGAACCTGTTCTTCGGTGTGGCCGCCGGCAATATGGACTCGATGATCAACCGCTACACCGCGGACAAGAAGATCCGTTCCGACGATGCCTACACCCCTGGTGGCCTGGCCGGCAGCCGTCCGGACCGTGCCAGCCTGGTGTACAGCCAGCGCTGCAAGGAGGCCTACAAGCATGTGCCGATCGTGCTCGGCGGCATCGAGGCTTCGCTGCGCCGCATCGCCCACTACGACTACTGGCAGGACAAGGTTCGTCACTCGATCCTGATCGACGCCAGCGCCGACATCCTGCTGTTCGGCAACGCCGAGCGTGCGGTGGTCGAGGTGGCCCAGCGCCTGTCCAACGGTGAGAAGATCGAGACCATCACCGACGTGCGCGGCACCGCCTTCGTGCGCCGCGATACTCCGCAAGGCTGGTACGAGATCGACTCCACCCGTATCGACCGCCCGGGGCGCGTCGACAAGATCATCAACCCGTACGTGAACACCCAGGACACCCAGGCCTGTGCCATCGAGCAGGCCAAGGGCGACCAGGAGGATCCGAACGAAGCCAAGGTGGTGCAGATTCTCGACAGCCCGGCCGTGACCCGGGAAAAGTCGGTGATCCGCCTGCCATCCTTCGAAAAGGTGCGTAACGACCCCGTGCTCTATGCCCATGCCAACCGCGTGCTGCACCTGGAGACCAACCCGGGCAACGCTCGCGCGCTGGTGCAGAAGCACGGTGAAGTGGATGTGTGGTTCAACCCGCCACCCATCCCCATGAGCACCGAGGAAATGGACTACGTGTTCGGCATGCCTTACGCCCGTGTGCCGCACCCGGCCTATGGCAAGGAGCGCATCCCGGCCTACGAGATGATCCGTTTCTCGGTGAACATCATGCGTGGCTGCTTCGGTGGCTGTACCTTCTGCTCGATCACCGAGCACGAAGGCCGCATCATCCAGAACCGCTCGCACGAGTCGATCCTGCACGAAATCGAAGAGATGCGTGACAAGGTGCCGGGCTTCACCGGCGTGGTCTCGGACCTTGGCGGGCCGACTGCCAACATGTACCGCATCGCCTGCAAAAGCCCCGATATCGAGAAGCACTGCCGCAAGCCGTCGTGCGTGTTCCCGGGTATCTGCGAAAATCTCAATACCGACCACAGCTCGCTTATCGAGCTGTACCGCAAGGCCCGTGCCTTGCCGGGTGTGAAAAAGATCCTGATTGCTTCCGGCCTGCGCTACGACCTGGCGGTGGAATCGCCGGAGTACGTCAAGGAACTGGTCACCCACCACGTTGGCGGCTACCTGAAGATTGCCCCGGAGCACACCGAGCGTGGCCCGCTGGACAAGATGATGAAGCCGGGTATCGGCACCTACGACCGCTTCAAGCGCATGTTCGAGAAGTTCTCGAAAGAAGCGGGCAAGGAGCAGTACCTGATCCCGTACTTCATTGCCGCGCACCCTGGTACCACCGACGAAGACATGATGAACCTGGCCCTGTGGCTTAAGGGCAACGGCTTCCGTGCCGACCAGGTACAGGCGTTCTACCCGTCGCCCATGGCCTCGGCCACGGCCATGTACCACTCAGGCAAGAACCCGCTGCGCAAGGTGACCTACAAGAGCGAAGGGGTGGAGATCGTCAAGAGCGACGAGCAACGCCGTCTGCACAAGGCGTTCTTGCGCTATCACGACCCGAAGGGCTGGCCGATGCTGCGTGAAGCGCTGCAGCGGATGGGCCGCGCCGACCTGATCGGGCCGGGCAAGCACCAGCTGATTCCGGCGCACCAGCCGCAGACCGACAGCTACCAGAGCGCACGCCGCAAGAACTCGACCCCGGCGGGGAGCCACAAGGTGGGCAAGGACCAGAAGATCCTGACCCAGCACACCGGCCTGCCGCCGCGTGGCAGCGATGGCAGCAAGCCGTGGGACAAGCGCGAGAAGGCCAAGGCCGAGGCGTTTGCGCGTAACCAGCAGGCGGCCAAGGAGCGCAAAGAGGCGAGCAAGGGCGGCAAGGGCAACAAGAAGCCGCGTCAGCCTGTCATTCCCCGCTGATTTTGAAGGCTACATAGAGCCCTGTGGGAGCGGGTCACCCGCGAATGCGTCGGTAGATCCACTATCGATTCGCGGGTGAACCCGCTCCCACAGGGTCAGTGTTCGGCCCATCCATCTGGATCAGTCAGGCTGCTTGTCGACCCACTTAGGCGCGACCGGCGCCACAAAGCTGTCCATCCCGTCCAGCAGCTCGTCTGGCTGCTGCCCCAGCAGCAACATCGCCCGGTGTTGCGGGCGCACGAAACCTTCTTCGACGATATGGTCGAGGAACCCGCCCAGCTTGTCGTAGAAACCGTTCACATCCAGTAGCCCGAGCGGCTTGGCGTGATAGCCCAGCTGCCCCCAGGTCCACACTTCGAACAGTTCCTCCAGCGTACCCAGCCCACCCGGCAAGGCAATGAAGGCATCGCTCAGCTCGGCCATGCGGGCCTTGCGCGCATGCATGCCATCCACCACTTCCAGGCGGGTCAGGCCCTTGTGGCCGACCTCAGCGTCCAGCAGGCTCTGCGGAATGATCCCGATCACTTCGCCACCGGCCGCCATGGCCGCATCTGCCACCACACCCATCAAGCCGACCGCGCCACCGCCATACACCAGGGTCAAACCACGGCGGGCAATGGCCTGGCCCAGCGCGACGGCTGCTTCACGGTAGGCAGGGTTGGCGCCCATGCTGGCGCCGCAGAACACACAAACGGAACGTACGGGCATTGCTCATCTCCTGTCACTCAGGCGCACAGGGTACGGCGCATGCCTGTCAGTTCCAAGGGCGGGTTCATTCCGGCCGGGAGAATTCGCAGATTGCACCTGTGGCCCCGTGGGCGTAGGCAGCGAGCAGGCTATTGAGGAAGTTGGAGATGGGCATTTGGTATTGCTCCTAAATGAGAGGTTGTCTCATCGTCCAATAAAAGGGCATGATGTGCCGTTAGAATTGTTGTATACAATCCATTGAACAAATTTACTGGCTGGCCTCTTGACGCCCCCTTGACCCATATCACCAAGGGGCTGAACGGTTTCAGGCAGTCTCGCAATTGATAAAACCCTGCCAAGGAGATTCATGATGTTTGCGAAAGCTGTAGCGGTATCTCTGCTGACCCTCGCCAGCGCTTCTGTCTTCGCCGCCGAGTGCTCGGTCACTGTCGACTCGACTGACCAGATGTCCTACACCAGCAAGGAATTCACTGTCGACAAGAGCTGCAAGGAATTCACCGTCAAACTGACCCACTCCGGCAACCTGCCGAAGAACGTCATGGGCCACAACCTGGTGATCAGCAAGACTGCCGACATGCAGGCCATTGCCACCGAAGGCATGAGCCAGGGTCTGGATAAGGACTACCTGAAGGCTGACAACGCCGCGATCATCGCTCACACCAAGATGATCGGCGCGCCTGAGAAAGAAACCGAAGTGAAGTTCGACACATCCAAGCTGGAAGCCGGTGGTGACTACAGCTTCTTCTGCACCTTCCCGGGCCACATCTCGATGATGAAAGGCAAGGTCGTGGTCAAGTAATCAAAGGCTGACGGCGAACCCTGTAGGAGCGGGTTCACCCGCGAATGCGTCGGTGGGTTCTCCATCGTATTCGCGGAAAACCCGTTCCTACAGGTTTTTCTATAGCCTTATCAAGGTGCGAACGGCAGTTCGCGCTTGTGCTGGGTCTTGCGGTAGGTGGCGACGATGATGTCGAACGCTGTCTGGTCAACCGGCTGCCCATGCAGGAAGGCGTCGATCTGCTGGTAGGTCACGCCATGTGACGCTTCGTCCGGCTTGCCCGGCTCCAGGTCTTCCAGGTCGGCCGTTGGCACCTTCTCCACCAGTGATTCCGGCGCACCGAAGCTACGCGCAATCGCCCGCACCTGATTCTTCACCAGCCCACTCAGCGGCGCCAGGTCGCAGGCACCATCACCAAACTTGGTGAAGAAGCCCATTACTGCCTCGGCCGCGTGGTCGGTACCGATCACCAGACCTGCGCGGGCGCCAGCGATGGTGTACTGGGCGACCATCCGGGTACGCGCCTTGACGTTGCCAACCACGAAGTCCACCAGCGTCGGCGAGCCGTTTTTCAACTCCACCACTTCGGCCGCCAATGCACGCACTGCCGGGGCGATATCCACAGTGTGAACTTCATCCGCCTTGATCACTTCCAGGCATGCCTGGGCGTCATGCTCATCATGCTGTACCTGGTACGGCAGGCGCACGGCAATGAAGGTGTAGGCCTTGTCGCCGGTCTCGGCACGCAGCTCGTTGATGGCACGCTGGGCGAGCAGGGCGGCAGTCAGTGAGTCGACGCCACCGCTGATGCCCAGCACCAAGGTCTTGAGCCGGGCGTTGGCCAGGCAGTCCTTGATGAACGCCACGCGCCGGGCGACTTCGGCCTCGAGCGCTGCCGCGTCGGCGAACGGCGGCTGTACCTTCAGCGCCTGGGCAATCTCTTGCTGAACCGCTTGCATGGGTTACTCCTTGCTGGGGACTTTGAATACGTGACGCATGTAGGCGACGAAGTTCTCGTCGCGGCACTGGGTCTTGGCGGCTTCATCAGAAATCTTGGCCACCGGCGCGCCGTTGCAGTCGGTCATTTTAAGCACGATGCTCATGGGTGCCACGCCCGGGATGTCGCAGGTCAGGTTGGTGCCGATGCCAAAGCTGACGTTGATGCGGCCGCGCAGGGCACGGAAAATTTCCAGTGAGCGGGTCAGGTTGAGGCCGTCTGAGAACACCAGGGTCTTGGTCATCGGGTCGATACCCAGTTTCTGGTAATGGGCAATGGCCTTTTCCGCCCAGGCTACCGGCTCGCCCGAATCATGGCGCAGGCCGTCGAACAGCTTGGCGAAGTACAGGTCGAAATCGCCGAGGAAGGCATCCATGGTGATGCAGTCGGTCAGGGCGATGCCGAGCAGACCACGGTACTCGCGTACCCAGCAATCCAGCGCGGCAATTTGGCTGTCGATCAGCCGTGGGCCGAGCTGCTGGTGGGCCATGATCCACTCGTGGGCCATGGTGCCCAGCGGTTTGATATCCAGTTTCCATGCCAGGTCGACGTTGCTGGTACCGACAAAGCGGCCGGGGAAGTCGTCGCGCAGCACCCGTACCACTTCCGCCTGCACGCGGCTGGAAAAGCGCCGGCGGGTGCCGAAGTCGGCCACCTGCAGTTCGGCCAGCTCGTCATCGCTGGCATGCGCGCGCAGCCAGTCGAACTTGCGGTACAACTGGTCCCGCGCCTCGGCCAGGCGCATGTGCGGGTGCAGATTGCGGTTGCGTACTTCGCTGATGATGGCCAGCAGCGGCACTTCGAACAGGATCACATGCAGCCATGGACCTTTCAGGCGCAGGAACAGTTGGTCGTTTTCAATGCCGACGTGCACGTAACGCAGGTTGAAGCGGAACAGGCGCAGAAAGCGTAAAAAGTCGGGTTTGAGGAAGCTGATGCGTTCGAGGAAGGTCAGCTGGCCATCGTCCAGGGTGAGGTCGCCAAGCCGTTCGAGCTGATTGCGAATTTCGCCGAGGTAGGGGCGCAGGTCCTCACCGTTGCGACAGCGGAATTCCCATTCGACGTCGGCGTCCGGGTAGTTGTGCAGCACACCTTGCATCATGGTGAGTTTGTAGAAGTCGGTGTCGAGCAGGTTGTGCACGATGCGCTCGGCGAATGCGCTTTCGCTCATCAAGGGGGCTCCGGAAGCGGCGATTGGCAGACATTGTGCCAGCCTTTTACCCCTTGTGTGGC
>NZ_JBICII010000072.1:0-22484 GCF_043101865.1 Pseudomonas sp. zjy_15 | reverse complement strand
GATGTGTGTCCGCCCCCGATCAGGTGTAGGAGCGGGTTCACCCGCGAATACGGTGGCGGCTGCGACGGCGAATGACCGGGGATATTGGCCGGCAGCCCCGGCCCTTTCGCGGGTAAACCCGCCCCTACATGGGCGGCAGGGTCAGGCGCTGGCCAGCCATCAACAGCGACAGCCGCGCCAGGCCAATCCAGGGCGAACCTTCTGCCTGCCCTTTGATCTGCGCATCGATACGCTGGGCATCCTGCAGCAGTTGTGCCCAGCGCTGCGCCGAGAGGCGCTGCAGGGCCTTGCTGACCAGCGGTCGGCGTTTGTCCCAGATGGGCGGGCGGGCCTGGCTGAACGCTTTGTCCAATGGCACGCCTTGGCTGAACTGCTGGGCCAGCCCCGCCAGCTGACGCAGCTCACGGGCCAAGGCCCAGAGGATGACGGGCGGCTCCACACCTTCACCGCGCAAGCCTTCGAGCATGCGCAGGGCATGCGCAGCCTCGCCGTTGAGAATGGCATCGACCAGGCCGAAGACATCGAAGCGGGCGCTGTCGGCGACGGCAGCCTGCACGGTTTCCACGGTGATCTGGCTGCCTTCGGCCAGCAACTTGAGCTTTTCGATTTCCTGCGCGGCTGCCAGCAGGTTGCCTTCCACGCGCGCGGCAATCAGGTCGACGGCATCACGCTGGGCTGACAGGCCGGCCTGTTGCAGGCGCTGGTTGATCCACTGAGGCAACTGGTGCACATCCACCGGCCAGATCTGGATGAACTGGCAATGGGCGCCTTCGATCAATGCCTTGCCCCACTTGGTCTTCTGCGCACTGCTGTCGAGCTTGGGCAGGCTGATCAGCAACAGCGTGTCTTCGGCGGGATTGGCGCAGTATTCCATCAGCGCGGCGGCACCTTTGTCACCGGGCTTGCCTGAGGGCAGGCGCAGTTCCAGCAGGCGGCGCTGGGCGAACAGCGACAGGCTTGCACCCGCCTGGAGCAGGGTGCCCCAGTCGAAGTTGGCGTCGGCACTGAATACCTGGCGTTCATCGAAACCTTGCTGACGCGCGGCATTGCGGATGGCGTCGGCGGCTTCCTGGCACAGCAGCGGGTCGTCGCCGCTGACCACGTAGACCGGTGCCAGGGCGCCTTGCAGGTGCTTGTTGAGTTGGGCAGGGGCGAGTTTCATGGGAGCAGGCGAGGCGCCCGAGGGCGCCCCTCACGGGCTTAGTTGCCCGGAACTTCCAGTGGCGATTGCTGAGGCGTCTCGGCTTGCTGGCGGCGGGCTGCTTCCAGCGCGGCAGCTTCGGCGCTGGCACGCTCGTCGGCTTTACGCTGCAGCTCATCCAGCTGGGACGGGGACAGCATTTGCAAGCGTACGACCATGGCATTGACCAGGTCGCGGCGCATTTCTTCGCGGGCGCGTTTGGCTTCCTGCTCGGAGCCGGTGATGTTCGAGCCGTCACGCACGTAGACCTTGCGCACCTCCAGCTTGTCGCTCATCAGCTCCAGGTTGTTCAGGCCCAGGATGCTGTAGTCCAGCTTGGTGGTCAGCTCGTACTCGGCGGTACGGTTGCCACTGTTGTAGGTGGCCGAGCGCTCGCGCTCCTGTTCGTTGGTCAGCACCAGGCGATACGGTGCGCCGGCGTGCACGTTGACGCCGCTACGTTCCAGTACTTCACGCAGCTGGACCACGGTCGGGCCATAGGCATTGCGCGCGCTGACGTCCATTTCCTTCACGCTCAGCTCGGTGGCGCCGGTGCCGCGCAGCTGGAAACCGCAGGCGCTGAGCATGACCGCCAGGCCGATTACCAGCAAATTGCGTTTGATCATGTTGTTGCTCCCTTTTGGGCCTGTTCCGCCCACCCGCAGCCAATGCGGGTGGGCGTTTTCATCAGTTGGCGACGATGTTGACCAGTTTGCCCGGTACCACGATGACCTTGCGGATGGTCAGGCCATCGATGAAGCGCAGGACATTCTCGTTGCTGCGGGCAGCGGCTTCGACTTCTTCGCGGCTGGCAGCAGCAGGCATCTCGACCTGGCCGCGCAGTTTACCGTTGACCTGAACCACCAAGGTAATGGTGTCCTGCACCAGCGCCTGTTCGTCGACGCTTGGCCATGCGGCATCGATCACCGACCCTGCATGGCCCAGGTGCTGCCACAGCGCGTGAGAGATGTGCGGAGTGATCGGTGCCAGCAGCAGGGTGACGGCTTCCAGGCCTTCCTGCAGCAGGGCACGGTCCTGTTCGGTGGCTTGCGGGGCCTTTTCCAGCACGTTCATCACGGTCATCACCTGGGCGATGGCGGTATTGAACTTGTGGAACTGGCCCACGTCGGTGCTGGCCTGCTTGATGGCGGCGTGAATCGCGCGGCGGATGACTTTTTGCGCGTCGTCCAGGGCGGCGACATCCAGCTTGCCTGGCAGACCCTGGCTGACGTGAGCCTGAGCCAGGCGCCAGACGCGGCGCAGGAAGCGGCTGGCACCCTCGACGCCGGAGTCGGACCATTCCAGGCTCATGTCGGGCGGCGAGGCGAACATCATGAACAGGCGGCAGGTGTCGGCGCCATAGGCTTCGATCATGGACTGCGGGTCGACGCCGTTGTTTTTCGACTTGGACATCTTTTCGGTGCCACCGATTTCCACCGGCAGGCCGTCGGTCTTCAGGCGGGCGCCAATGATCTTGGCTTTGGCATCACGCTCGATCTCGACATCGGCCGGGTTGAACCAGTCCTTGCCGCCGTTGCTGGCAACGCGGTAGTAGGTCTCTGCGACCACCATGCCCTGGGTCAGCAGGTTCTTGAACGGCTCGTTCGAGGTGACCAGGCCTTCGTCACGCATCAGCTTGTGGAAGAAGCGCGCGTACAGCAAGTGCAGGATCGCGTGTTCGATACCGCCGATGTACTGATCTACCGGCAGCCAGTGGTTGGCGGCTTTGGGGTCGACCAGGCCTTTGTCGTAGTTTGGCGAGGCGTAGCGGGCGAAGTACCAGGACGACTCGACGAAGGTGTCCATGGTGTCGGTTTCGCGCTTGGCCGGAGTACCGCATTTCGGGCAGCTGCATTCGTAGAATTCAGGCATGCGCGCCAGTGGCGAACCGGCCCCGTCCGGCACCACGTTCTCCGGCAGGGTGACCGGCAACTGGTCTTCCGGCACCGGTACGTCGCCGCAGGACGGGCAGTGGATGATCGGGATCGGGCAGCCCCAGTAGCGCTGGCGGCTGATACCCCAGTCGCGCAGGCGGAACTGGGTACGCGATTTGCCCAGTTCCTTGCGGATCAGCGCCGCTTCGATGGCGTCGAAGGCGCCAGCGAAGTCCAGGCCGTCGAATTCTGCGGAGTTGATCAGCTGGCCGTGTTCGCCATAGGCGGCCTGCCATTCGCTGCCGACTTCATCGCCAGCGCTGGTGCGCACCACGGCCTTGACCGGCAGGTTGTACTTGTGGGCGAACTCGAAGTCGCGCTCGTCGTGGGCCGGTACGGCCATTACCGCGCCATCACCGTAGTGCATCAGCACGTAGTTGGCGACCCATACTGGCAGCTTCTCGCCAGTGAGCGGGTGCTCGACCAGCAGGGAAGTGGCCATGCCCTTCTTCTCCTGGGTGGCCATGTCGGCTTCGGCAACGCTGCCGCTCTTGCACTCATCGATGAACGCCTGCAGCGCCGGGTTGCCCTGCGCGGCCTGGGTGGCCAGCGGGTGCTCGGCGGCGACGGCGACGTAGGTGGCGCCCATCAGCGTGTCCGGACGGGTGGTGAAGACCTTGAGGGTGCCTTCGTGGCCGATGCTGGCCTGGTCGTACGGGAACTGTACTTCCATGCCGCGCGATTTGCCGATCCAGTTGCGCTGCATGGTCTTGACCTGCTCAGGCCAGCCCGGCAGCTCGTCGAGGCTCTCCAGCAGTTCGTCGGCGTAGTCGGTGATGCGGAAATAGTACATCGGGATTTCGCGCTTCTCGATCAGCGCGCCCGAACGCCAGCCACGGCCGTCGATGACCTGTTCGTTGGCCAGTACGGTCTGGTCCGCCGGGTCCCAGTTCACGGTACCGTTCTTGCGGTAAATGATGCCTTTCTCGAACAGACGGGTGAACAGCCACTGCTCCCAACGGTAGTAGTCGGGTTTGCAGGTGGTGACTTCACGTGCCCAGTCGATGGCCAGGCCCAGGCTCTTGAGCTGGGTCTTCATGTAGTCGATGTTTTCGTACGTCCACTTGGCCGGGGCGACGTTGTTTTTCATCGCCGCGTTTTCCGCGGGCATGCCGAAAGCGTCCCAGCCCATCGGTTGCAGGACGTTCTTGCCCAGCATGCGCTGGTAGCGGGCAATCACGTCACCGATGGTGTAGTTGCGCACGTGGCCCATGTGTAGCTTGCCGCTCGGGTACGGGAACATCGATAGGCAATAGTAGGTGTCTTTGCCTGGCTGTTCGGTCACAGCGAACGATTGTTGCTCGTCCCAGAACTTCTGGGCGGCGGCTTCGATATCACGGGGCGTGTATTGTTCGTGCATGGCTACTTTTGGCTGAGAGAGAAGAGACCTTGTTCCAGGCAGCGGAACCTCGCTGCGTCCGGCACTCCGGTGTCGTTTAGAGTGAACGCCGTAGCATACAGCAGCGCTGCGTATCGTGGGAAACCTTCGTTGCGAATGCCCGCTGGTCGCGGCACACGGCTGCTTTTTGCAGCGACGCTAAGCTCAGGTGTGGGGGGGATATTCTTACCTTCAATGAGGTGAACGGATGGGAGAGACGCAGCTACCCGCAATCAGACCGGAGCTTTACGAGCGCCTGATCGACCGGCTTGGCCTGGCACTGGAAACGGCCAGGACCTCGGTTCGATTGCGCGACGAGATGCCAGCTGAGCTTGAGTTGCGTGGCCTGAGCCACGCAGAGTTCGAAGTGATAAAGGCCTACCTGGATTCCCTCCCGGAGCGCCACAATGCCTCTGTCGGCAGTTACCCACAAGCGGAGCCGACATCGGCCAAGATCATCTGGCTCAAGGACAAGAAACGCCCCGCCAGTAAGGCGAGATCCAGGACGCTGCCGCATCGCTAGCCGTTCAGGACGCCAGGCGCAGGCTATCGCGCGCCGGTTCTTCACTATCACACAACTCACGATCGACGCCGGTACGCACTTGTTGACCGGCGTCGATCCTTCTAGGCTGCACGCCTGCCAAGGAGGTGTGGCCGATGCCGATCCGATTCTTCATCAAACAATGGCTGATGCCGCCGGGCGTGCTGCTCTTGCTGCTGCTTGCTGCCTGGTGGCTGCGCACGCGGCGGCCACGGTTGGCGGCGCTTTGCTTTGCCGCAGGACTGGGTGGTCTGTGGCTGATGAGCCTGCCGCTGGTGGTGCAGGAAACCGCCCGTGTGCTGGAAAGTGAGCCGCCGCTGGCGGTGAGCGACTGGGCCGGCCTGGCGAGCCGGGCGGATGCCATTGTGGTGCTGGGCGCCGGGCGCGAGCGCGGGGACCCGGCCTGGGGTGGCGGTGACCAGCCCACGGCCACGGCGCTGGAGCGTATGCGCTTTGCGGCGCGGCTGGCCAAGGCCTCCGGTCTGCCAGTGTTGACCAGTGGCGGGTTGCATTACGGGACGCCGCCCAGCGAGGCGAGGCTGATGGCTGATCGCCTGCGTGAAGATTTCGCTGTCGAGGTGAAATGGCGCGAAGAGGCCAGCCGCACGACTTGGGAAAATGCCCAGCTGACGGCAAAGGTGCTGCAGCCTTTGGGAATTCGCCGGGTGGTGCTGGTGACCCAGGCCTGGCACATGCAGCGCTCACGCTGGAGTTTTGAAAAGGCGGGGTTCGAGGTGGTGCCGGCGCCGGTGGGGTTCCTGGGGCGCGATCATGCGCGGCCGTTTGGCGGGCTGTTGCCAGAGAGCCGGGCGATGTGGCAGAGCGGGCAACTGCTTAATGAAGTTGTGGGGTTGGCGGGGTATCGGGTGTTTTACTGATTCACCGGCTTACATAGTCCCCTGTAGGAGCGGGCTTGCCCGAGAAAGGGCCGGCCCTGCCGGCCAATCTCCACCCGCGGTTCACCGTTGCCGCCACTACCGTATTCGCGGGTAAACCCGCTCCTACAGTGGCCGCGTATCGCCAATCAGACGGTTTTTGCAATACGCCCTGCCAGCAACGCCCAGCCCAGCAGCAATGCACAGACTATTGCCAGCGGCCATGAGCGCCATTGCAGGTAAGGTGTCAGCTGCTGCATCGGCACCACTTCGCCATACAGCACTGCCTGCTGGAATTGCGGAACCTGCGTGGTAATGCGGCCAAACGGGTCGATCAGTGCAGTCACGCCGTTGTTGGTGGCGCGGATCATCCAGCGGCCGGCCTCCAGCGCGCGCATCTGCGCCATCTGCAGGTGCTGCAAGGGGCCGATGGATTTGCCGAACCAGGTGTCGTTGCTGATGGTCAGCAGCAGGTCGCTACGTGCAGCCAGGCCGGCGGCGAACTCGGGGTAGACCACCTCGTAGCAGATGTAAGGCGCAATCTGGTAGCCCTTGGCCTGCAGCAGCGGCTGGTCTTCCGGGCCGCGGGCGAAGTCCGACATGGGCAGGTCGAAGAACTCGATGGCCCCACGCAGCACGTCTTGCAGCGGCACATACTCGCCAAACGGCACCAGCTTCTGCTTGAGGTAAGTACCATCGCCTTCGCCTGTGACGGTAATGCCGTTGTAGTAGCGGCGCTGGTGGTGCACTTCTTCACGCACCGGCACCCCCGTGATCAGCGCCGAATGCCGCTCGGCGGCGAAGCGGCCCATCACGTCGATGTAGCCCTGGGCCTGGTCCTTGAGCACCGGAACAGCAGTTTCCGGCCACACCAGCAGGTCCACCGGCCTGGAGCTGAAGCTCAGGTCGCGGTATAGCGCCAGTTGCGCGTCGATGTGCGCGGGGTCCCATTTCAGGTCCTGCTCGACGTTGCCCTGGATCGCCGCCACTTTCAGCGGCTCGCCTGCCGGAGTGGTCCAGGCATGGCCCTTGAGCGTCAGGCCCAGCACCCAGGGGGCCAGCAACAGCACACTGGCCACGGCCAGGAACGAGGGGCGGGTGCGCAGGCGGTGCAGGTTGCACAGCAGGGCGGCGGTGAGGGCGAGGGTGAAGGAAATCAGCCATACGCCGCCCAACGGCGCAAGGCCGGCCAATGGGCCGTCCAGTTGGCTATAACCAGCGTAGAGCCAGGGGAAACCGGTCAGGAACCAGCCGCGGAAGGCCTCTTGCAGGAGCCAGAGGGCGGCGAAACTCAGGGCGTCGGCCAGTGGTGCTTCGTTGCGGCGTAGCCAGCGCGCCCACAGCCAGGTGGGCAGGGCAAAGAACCAGGCCAGTGCGGCGAAGAACGCCAGTAACAGCACGATCGCCAGCAGCGGCGAGGCGCCGCCGTAGGTGTTCATGCTGACGTAGATCCACCAGGTGCCGGCGCCATACAGGCCAAACCCGAACCACCAGCCACGCCACATGGCCTGGCGCGGGCTGAGCTCGCGCAGGCCAAGGTAGAGCATCGCGATGGACAACACTGCCAGCGGCCAGATGTCGAACGGCGCCAGGGCCAGGAGGGTGGAGGCACCGGCCGCCAGGGCCAGCAGGTTACCGGGCCAGCCGGGGCGGGTGATCCAACGCATGTTTGTCCTTAACGGGTGATCGGGGTCAGGCGCAGCAAGTGTATCCGCCGGCTGTCGGCGTTGAGAATACGGAACTTGTAAGAGCCGATCTCAGTGGTTTCGTTGCGCTTGGGCAGGTGGCCAAAGGCGCTCATCACCAGGCCGCCGACCGTGTCGAACTCGTCGTCGGAGAACTCGCTGTCGAAGAACTCGTTGAAGTTCTCGATCGGGGTAAGCGCTTTGACCAGGAAATCACCGCTGGGCAGTGGCTTGATGTAGCTGTCTTCCTCGACGTCGTGCTCGTCCTCGATATCGCCGACGATCTGCTCCAGCACATCCTCGATGGTAACCAGGCCCGCCACGCCGCCATATTCGTCGATGACGATGGCCATGTGGTTGTGGTTGGCGCGGAACTCGCGCAGCAACACGTTCAGGCGCTTGGACTCGGGTACGAAGGTGGCCGGGCGCAGCAGGTCCTTGATGTTGAAGCTGTCGCCGTTCTCCTTGAGGATCAATGGCAGCAAGTCTTTGGCGAGCAGGATCCCGAGCACATCGTCATGGCTTTCGCCGATTACCGGGTAGCGCGAGTGCGCGGCGTCGATCACCGCCGGCAGGAACTCGCGAGGCGACTGGCCGGCCTTGATGCTGTTCATCTGCGAGCGCGGAACCATGATGTCGCGAACCTGCAGGTCGGCGACCTGAATGGCGCCTTCGACGATGGTCAGCGCTTCGCTGTCCAGCAATTTGTTCTGATGGGCTTCGCGCAGCAGCTCAAGCAGCTCCTGGCGGTTTTTCGGCTCATGGGCAAAAGCCTGGGTCAGTTTACCCAGCCAGGACTTCTGCCCGTTGCTCGATCGATCTTCGCTCATGGCGGTTCTCGTGATCCTTCGTGTATCAGTGTGTGATTGTGTCGGTTTCATCATCGGCATACGGGTCGGGGTGACCCAGTTCTGCCAGCAATTCCCGTTCCAGGCTTTCCATTTCCTCGGCCTCCTCATCCTCGATGTGGTCATAGCCGAGCAAGTGCAGGCAACCGTGGATGACCAGGTGCGCCCAGTGCGCCTCCAGCGATTTGCCTTGTTCGGCCGCTTCGCGCTCGACCACCGCCACGCAGATCACCAGGTCGCCCAGCAGCGGGATATCGAGCAGGTCATCGGGCACATCGGCCGGGAACGACAACACATTGGTCGCGTAGTCCTTGTGCCGGTAGGTGTGGTTCAGCTCGCGGCCTTCGGTTTCGTCGACCAGGCGAATGGTCATTTCCGAGTCTGCGCTGCGCTGGCGCAACGCCAATTCGCACCAGCGGCGAAAGGCGGCGTCATCTGGAGTGGCAGCATCCGTGGCCCGTTGGATATCAAGTTCAAGCATCTTTGCCGGGCGCCTCGGGCTTGGGCTGACGGGCTTCGAAGCGGTCGTAGGCTTCGACAATACGCTGCACCAGTGGGTGACGAACCACATCCTTGGGTTGGAAATGGGTAAAGCTGATCCCGGGAACGTCCTTCAGCACCTCGATGACGTGCGCCAGGCCCGACTTGGTGCCACGGGGCAGGTCGACCTGGGTGATGTCACCGGTGATCACCGCGGTAGAGCCGAAACCGATGCGGGTCAGGAACATCTTCATCTGTTCGAGCGTGGTGTTCTGGCTTTCGTCGAGGATGATGAAGCTGTTGTTCAGGGTGCGGCCACGCATGTAGGCCAGAGGGGCGATTTCGATCACCTGGCGTTCGATCAGCTTGGCCACGTGTTCGAAGCCGAGCATTTCGTACAGGGCGTCGTACAGCGGGCGCAGGTACGGGTCGATTTTCTGTGCCAGGTCGCCGGGCAGGAAACCGAGCTTTTCACCTGCCTCGACCGCCGGGCGCACCAGCAAGATGCGGCGCACCTGTTCGCGTTCCAGCGCGTCCACGGCGCAGGCTACGGCCAGGTAGGTCTTGCCGGTACCGGCCGGGCCGATGCCGAAATTGATGTCGTTGGCCAGGATTTCCTTGACGTAGCGCTGCTGGTTGAGCCCGCGCGGGCGGATGTTGCCCTTGCGCGTGCGCAGCGACACGCTGACCTCGTTGACGGCCGGGTTGTCGATGTTTTCGACAGCCGACTCCTGCAGGTACAGGTGTACGGTTTCCGGTGACAGGTCGGTGGCCTTGGTCTCGCGATAGAGACGGCGCAGCAGCTGTTCCGCAGCAGAGGTGGTCCTGGGTTCGCCGATCAGTTCGAACTGATTGCCGCGGTTGCGGATCTCGATGGCCAGGCGCTGCTCGATCAGGCGCAGGTGCTCGTCGAACTGGCCGCACAAGTTGGCGAAACGGTGGGCCTCGAAGGGTTCGAGGATGAAACGATGGGGTTCTATGGGTGCGTTCAAGGTCGTTTTTAGCCGCTCGACGGCGATGGAGTTGAACTCAAGAATAACCCTTGAATGGCAGTGGCGAAAGCACTGAAACGTTCAACGGTATGTACGGGCTGTTCTGGCCTCGTCGCGGGTGAGCCCGCTCCTGCAAGGCCGGTAGAGATCCTGTGGGCGCGGGCTCACCCGCGAAGGGGCCAGAACAGGTATCATGGCCACCTTTTCTTACGCATGTGTTATCTGGTCGAACATGAGCAAACGCGAACCCGCCATCTATAAAGTGATCTTCCTGAACCAGGGCCAGGTCTTCGAGATGTACGCCAAGCAGATCTACCAGAGTGACCTGTGGGGCTTTCTGGAAATCGAGGAGTTCGTGTTCGGAGAGCGCTCGCAGCTGGTAGTGGACCCGAGTGAGGAGAAGCTCAAGAGCCAGTTCGACGGAGTGGTCCGCAGTTTCGTGCCAATGCACTCGATTGTGCGCATCGATGAGGTGGAGCGGCTGGGCACGGCGAAGATCAGCGAGGCCAAGGGTGGCGGCAATGTGATGCCGTTCCCGATGCCAATGCCGGAAAAGTGACCTTCAGGGAAGCGGCGAGAACGGCGTACGCCCTTCGGCGCTCTGCAGCTCCAGCAGGTACTTGCGGAAAATCTGGCCGAGCACCTGGGTGGCATGTTCCAGTTCGTCGCGGGGCATTTGCTCGGTCACTTCGTCGGCCATGTCCAGCGCATCTTCGGCGCCATTGACCGCAGCCATCTTCAGCAGGATGTAGGCCTGCACGTTGTTGGCCTTGACCCCTTCGCCACGGAAGAACATGGCGCCCAGGCGGTATTGGGCGTCGGCATGGCCTTGCAGCGAAGCCTTCTGGAACCAGTCCAGGGCTTTGTCCAGGTTTTTTGGCGTTTGCGTGTAGTAATACTCGCCCAGTTCGAATTGCGCCTGGGCATCCCCCGCAGTCGCCGTCTGCTCGCAGGCCTTGAGGGCGTTTGCCAGGTCTTCAGGCTGAACGTTCAAGGTACAGCGGCCCGTCGCCGGAATCAGCAACGAGTTACCGCCCTCCGCCAGGGCCAGCAGGGGCTGAAGAAGCAACAGGCAGCCCAGGGTCAGGGCGCGGCCGGTGCGGTTCATGGGGATCGACTTACCTCTGCAAAGCTGCGGCCAATGTCTCTGGTGGCACATTATGGGATAAGCAGCGCCAACCTTACAAAGTTTTACTCGAATTTCTGCTTGGTTGGGGAAGTCAGCTGATTGTGCGTGCGTAATTATTGCCTGTGCCGGCCTCTGTGGGAGCGGCCTTGTGTCGCGATAGGGCTGCGCAGCAGCCCCAGAATTCCAGCAGAAATGCATCGATTGCTGGGGCCGCTTTGCGGCCCTATCGCGACACAAGGCCGCTCCCACAAAGGGGAGTAGCTGCTTATTTCAGGGCGGCAAAGGCCTTCTCAGCCGCATCCAGGGTGATCTGCAGCTCCTTGTCACCGTGGGCGATGGAGGTGAAGCCCGCCTCGAACGCGCTCGGTGCCAGGTACACGCCACCGTCGAGCATCAGGTGGAAGAAGCGCTTGAAGCGCTCGGCATCGCTGGCCATCACGTCTTCGAAAGTGACGATATCGTCGGCGCCGCTGAAGTACAGGCCGAACATGGCACCGGCCTGGGTGGTGACGAATGGCACGCCAGCGGCATCGGCGCGCTGCTGCAGGCCATCGAGCATGCGGCTGGTGTAGTCGGTCAGCTCGGCGTGGAAGCCTGGGCGGCTGATCAGCTTGAGGGTGGTCAGGCCGGCGGCCATGGCCAGCGGATTGCCCGACAGGGTGCCGGCCTGGTAGACCGGGCCGAGCGGGGCGATGCAGCCCATGATTTCACGCTTGCCGCCGAAACAGCCGACCGGCATGCCGCCACCGACGATCTTGCCGAAGGTAGACAGGTCCGGCGTGATGCCGTAATGGCCCTGGGCGCCGCCGAGCGAGACGCGGAAACCGGTCATCACTTCGTCGAAAATCAGCACAACGCCATGCTTGTCGCATTGCTCGCGCAGGCCCTCGAGGAAGCCCGGTGCCGGTGGCACGCAGTTCATGTTGCCGGCCACGGGCTCCACGATGATGCAGGCCACGGTCTGGCCAACTTCGGCCAAGGTCTTCTCGACGGCAGCGATGTCGTTGAACGGCAGGGTCAGGGTGTGTTTGGCGAAGTCCGCTGGCACGCCTGCCGAGCTTGGCACGCCTTGGGTCAGCAAGCCGGAGCCGGCTTTTACCAGCAGGCTGTCGGAGTGGCCGTGGTAGCAGCCTTCGAATTTGATGATGGCGTCACGGCCAGTGTAGCCACGGGCCAGGCGGATGGCGCTCATGGTGGCTTCGGTGCCCGAGCTGACCATGCGCACCATTTCCATCGACGGTACGATCGAGCAGACCAGATCGGCCATCTCGGTTTCCATGGCGGTCGGCGCGCCGTAGGACAGGCCGTGCTCCAGCTGCTTGCGTACCGAGTCCAGCACGTCCGGGTGGCCGTGGCCGAGGATCATCGGGCCCCAGGAGCCGACGTAGTCGACGTAGCGTTTGTCGTCCTCGTCAACGACATAGGCGCCTTCGGCATGCTTGAAGAACAGCGGCGTGCCGCCAACGCTCTTGAAAGCGCGGACTGGCGAGTTGACGCCGCCGGGGATGTGCTTCTGGGCTTGGGCGAACAGGGCTTCGGAACGGGACATGGAAGTATCTCTCGAATCAGGATGCGAACAAGGCGTTGAAGGCGCGGGCGCGGCGGGTGACTTCCTGCGCGCTGTCGGCACCGAACAAACCGTGGATCACCGCCAGCAAGTCGGCACCGTGGGCGACCAGCGGGGCGGCGTTGTCGAGGGTGATGCCGCCGATCACGGCGATCGGCAGTTTCACCTGGGCGCGGGCCTGCTGCAGCAGTTCGACGTTGGCAGCGGGCGCGCCCGGCTTGGTGACAGAATTGAAGAAGCGGCCAAACGCCACGTAGCTGGCGCCTTCGCTGGCAGCCTGGGTGGCCAGTTCGAGGCTGGCGTGACAGGTGGAACCGATGATTGCCTGACGGCCGAGCAGTGCGCGGGCCGGGGTCAGCGGGCCGTCGGTCTGGCCCAGGTGTACGCCGACACCCAGGCGTGCG
Source organism: Pseudomonas sp. zjy_15 (assembly GCF_043101865.1). NCBI lineage: Bacteria > Pseudomonadati > Pseudomonadota > Gammaproteobacteria > Pseudomonadales > Pseudomonadaceae > Pseudomonas > Pseudomonas sp. zjy_15. The sequence goes on along the minus strand of NZ_JBICII010000072.1, from coordinate 9,471 downwards.
GCCAGTTCGGCGTCATCGTTGATCAGCAACCGGGTGCCGTAACGCTCGCAGAGCTTCATCAGCCCTTCGGCTTCACGCAGGCGGCGCGCTGCATCGTCGCTCTTGTCGCGGTACTGCAGCAGACACACGCCGCCTTCCAGGGCCGCCTCGACATGGGACAGGAAACGGCCGGCGAGCAGCTGGCTGTCGGTGATGGCATACAGACCGCGTAGCTTCATTGAAGGCCTCGTGTCAGGAGCAGAAGTCCAGGGGCAGGCGGCGCGGCACGTACTGGCCCTTGCCCAGTTGCTCGGCGTCACGCAGGGTGCGCCAGGTGTAGTCCAGGGCGGTGCGCACGGCGCTTTCCAGCTGCTCGCCGAGCGCCAGGCGGCCGGCCAGGGCGCTGGCCAGGGTACAGCCCGAGCCGTGGTAGCTGCCTGGCAGGCGCTGGCAAGTCCAGGTGAAGTGCTGGCCGTCCTGGGTGTACAGGCGGTTGTGAATTTCGTCTTCGTCGCCGTGACCGCCGGTAATCAGCAGGTGTCTACAGAACGGCAACAGTTTCTCGGCGCATTCATCAGCGGTGCCTTCGGGCAGTTCGGCGAGGATGCGCGCTTCGGGCAGGTTCGGTGTGGCGATGGTCGCCAGCGGCAGCAGACGTTCGCGCAGGGCGTAGCCCACTTCGTCCTTGCCCAGGCGGCCACCGCCACCGGCACGCAGCACCGGGTCGCAGACCAGCGGCAGGTGGGGGTGGGCGGCCAGCAGTTCGGCGACGGTGTCGACCATCTCGATCGAGCCGAGCATGCCCAACTTGACGGCGGCCACCGTGGAGTCGGCCAGCACGGCGTTGGCCTGGGCCAGCACCCACTCGCGGTCGAGTACGCGGAAGTCGGAAACGTTGACGGTATCCTGCACGGTCAGGGCGGTCACTGCAGGTGCAGCGTGGCAGCCTTGGGCGATCAGGGCTTCGATATCTGCCTGCAAGCCGGCGCCGCCACTGGGGTCGTGGCCGGAGAGACAGAGGACAACGGGGCGGGAGCTGTAGGTATTCATGGTCGGCGAGCTTACCACCAAACCTGTTTGGGCGGATCGTCCGACAAACGAGTTTTACTGATCGATCGGTCAGGTTGTCTGTTGTTTTTCTATTGAAAGCCTTGATTTAGAGCCTTTTCTTTGTGTTTTTTATGGCCCATTGCCAGGTTGTGAAGCTATGCTAGAGTGCTCGGATAACTCTACAAACGGGTTCTGCAGGATCACGTCGTCTCAAACGGATGGGAGGCTACCGCGACGCGACCGGACAGGCCATGCTGGGGCTGTATGCGCTATTTGCTGATTGTGCTTCTGGGCTTGCTGCCCGTGCTGGCCGGAGCGGTCGATTTCGACGACGCTACCCGGCATCTTCCACTGGGCAAGGCCATGCAGGTTTATGAAGACCCCGATGGCAATGCCAGCATCGCTCAGGTCAGTGCCCCCGGGTTTGCCAAACACTTTCAGCCCCACCATGAAGATGTGCTGAACGCCGGTTACTCCACCTCGGTGTTCTGGCTCAAGGTCGAGTTGCGCCCCGTTGCCGCGCCCAGTGCAGCCCCGCGTCAATGGTTGCTGGAGCTGGCCTACCCGCCGCTGGATCACCTCGAACTGTATTTGCCTGACAGCAGCGGCATGTACCGTCTGGCGCAGCGTACCGGCGATGCCTTGCCTTACGACAGCCGGCAGATCCGGCAGAACAACTACTTGTTCGAATTGCAATTGCCCCCTGGCAAGGTGACTACCGCGTACCTGCGGCTGCACAGCCAGGGGTCGGTGCAAGCACCGCTGGCGTTATGGTCCCCTGATGCCTACCTGGAAGAGCAGCCCACGCGCCTGTATGTGCTGGGGATGATCTACGGCGTGTTGCTGGTGATGCTGGTATACAACCTGTTCATCTACCTGAGCGTGCGCGACGTCAGCTACCTCTACTACATCCTTTACATCGCTTCGTTCGGCCTTTACCAGGTGTCGGTGAACGGTGCCGGTGTAGCGTACTTCTGGCCAGACAGCCCTTGGTGGGCGAATGCCTCCACGCCATTGTTCATTGGTGCAGCCGGCCTGTTCGGTTGCCAGTTCGCCCGGCACTTCCTGCGACTGGGCAGCATCAACCGTGGCTTCGACCGCCTGTTGCAACTGCTGATGCTGGGGGGCGCGCTGGTCATGGTGCTGGCGGTGAGCATGCCCTATGGCGTTGCTCTGCGCATGGCCACGCTGCTGGCGTTGCTGTTCACTGTAAGCGTCTTCTGCGCCGGCCTGTATGCCTGGTGGCGCGGCTTTCGAGTGGCGCGCTGGTTCATCATCGCCTGGACGGCGTTTCTGCTTGGCGGTCTGGTCAACACCTTGATGGTGCTGGGCTACCTGCCGAACGTGTTCATCACCATGTATGCCAGCCAGTTGGGTTCGGCGCTGGAGGTGGCCTTGTTGTCGCTGGCCCTGGCCGACCGCATCAACAGCCTGCGCGAGCAGCAGGCGCAGACCCTGCGCGACACTGGGCGTACGCTCGAGCAACTGAACCTGCAACTGGCCAGGAGCAACCGTCTGAAGGACGAGTTCCTGGCCAGCGTGACTCACGAGCTGCGCACCCCGATGAACGGGGTGATTGGCTCGCTCGAGTTGATGCACACCCTGCCGATGGATGCCGAAATGGCTCAGTACCATCACACGGCAGTGGGGTCTGCCCAAGGCATGATGGATATGGTCGATGCCATTCTTACCCTGTCCGAATTGCAGGCCGGCCGCCTGCGGGTGCAGCCGGCACCGTTCAGCCTGCGCGCCCTGTTACAGGGCTTGCGCGCTGGTTATGCCGGGCAGGCTCTGGGCAAAGGCTTGTACCTGAGCCTGGATATTCCGGCCGACCTGCCGGACGAGTTGCTCGGTGACGGGCAGAAACTGGCGCACTGCCTGGGTTGCCTGGTGGATAACGGTTTGAAGTTCACCCATCAGGGCGGGGTGATGATCCAGGTACGCGGCCGCCGGGTGGGGCCGGGTGATCTGGCGTTGACCTTTACCGTCAGCGACAGCGGTATCGGTTTCGATGATCTGGAGCAGTCGACCCTGTACCAGCGGTTCTTCCAGGTCGATGGTTCGATGACCCGGCGGTATGGCGGTTTGGGCATCGGCTTGTCGATTTGCCGGCAGATGGGGGAGTTGCTGGGGGCCAGATTGGCACATGAATCGACGCGCGGGTTGGGTAGCCGCTTCGAGTTGAGTTTGAACATGGCGATTTCGCAGGCGCAGATGAGCCCGCACATGCTGCAGGCGCGGCGCTCGCTGTAGGAGCGGGTTCACCCGCGAAAGGGCCGGGCCTGCTGGCCAATATCCACCCACTGTTCACCGTTGCCGCCACCACCGTATTCGCGGGTAAACCCGCTCCTACGCGCGCGCGCACGCCAGCAACCACACGTTTAGTCATTAATACCCCTTTGACTACCCCGCAAGCAGTGCTTCACTGGGTCTCTCAAGCCTACCCGGATCCAGGAGCCCCCCGATGAGCCTGCACCAGTACGCTGAAACCCACGAAGTCACCAATCAGCCGCCGCCACTCGACGGTGCCAACCTGTACCGTCTCGACATTCCACTGCAGGAATGGTCAAGGCGTTTTGGCGCGGGCTGGGCCGAGTCGCGGATCGACGCCTATGGTGCCCTGGCCGGCGGCCCGCTGATGCAGGCAGGCTTCCTGGCCAACGCGCACAAACCCGAGTTCAGCAGCCACGACCGCTATGGCCATCGCATCGACCTGGTCGAGTTCCACCCGGCCTACCATGAGCTGATGCGTACCGCCGTCGAACATGGCCTGCCTTCTTTACCATGGGCCGAACCCCGTGCTGGCGCCCATGTTGCACGGGCGTCGATGACCTACCTGCACAGCCAGGCCGAGGCCGGCACCGGTTGCCCGCTGACCATGACGTTTGCCGCCGTGCCGGCATTGCGCCTGCAGCCTGAACTGGCTGAATACTGGCTGCCGAAGGTCCTTGCCTGCGAATATGATCCGCGCAACGTGGGTGACCGGCACAAGGCCGGGGTCACGCTTGGCATGGCGATGACCGAAAAGCAGGGCGGCACCGATGTGCGCGCCAACACTACCCGGGCCTATCCGGTCGGTACGCCGGGCCCGGGGCAGGCCTATGAGCTGGTTGGCCACAAGTGGTTCTGCTCGGCGCCGATGTGCGACGCTTTCCTGACCTTGGCGCAAACCGACAAAGGCCTGAGCTGCTTTCTGCTGCCGCGCCACCGCCCGGATGACAACCGCAACCAGTTCTATATCCAGCGGCTGAAGAACAAGCTGGGCAACAGCTCCAACGCCTCCAGCGAGGTAGAGTTCCGCGGTGCGCTGGCGTGGATGATTGGCGAAGAGGGGCGCGGCGTGCCGACCATCATCGAGATGGTCGCCATGACCCGGTTCGACTGCATGGTCGGCTCCAGCGCGCTGATGCGCCAGGCGCTGACGCAGGCGGCCCACCATTGCGCGCATCGCAAGGTCGGCGGGCGGGTACTGAACGAGCAGCCATTGATGCAGAACGTGCTGGCCGACCTGGCACTGGAAAGTGAGGCTGCGTTGGCCCTGAGCTTGCGCATGGGCCAGGCGCTGGAGCAACTGGACGACCCACAGCAGGCGCATTTCGCTCGGCTGGTCACGGCGGTGGGCAAATACTGGATCTGCAAACGTGCGCCGGCCATGATCAACGAGGCCGCCGAATGCCTGGGTGGCGCGGGTTATGTGGAAGACAGCATTCTGCCACGGCTGTACCGCGAGGCGCCGGTCAACTCGACCTGGGAGGGCTCGGGCAACGTGCAGTGCCTGGATGTGCTGCGGGCCTTGTCCAAGGAGCCGGGAGTGCTCGATGCACTGTTTGCCGAGCTGGGTGACGGGCATGGCGACCCGCGCCTGGCGGCGCATATCGGCAACCTCAAGGGGGCGTTTGCCGACACCGGTGACATGCAGTACCGCGCGCGCCAACTGACCGAGGATATTGCCCTGGCGTTGCAGGCCAAGCTGCTGCTGGAGGCGGGGAATACAGAGGTCAGTGATGCGTTTATCGGCAGCCGCTTGGCCGGTGGTGGCAGGGTGTATGGGGCACTGCCGCGAGGTGTGGATGTGATGGCATTGGTAACAAGGGCTACGCCTGCCTGGCCGCTGTAGCAGCGGGCTTGCCCGCGAATCAACCCAACAGCGATCAATGGGGGTGTATTTAACCAAGAAGGCAGGCAAGATGGATCACATGCATGTCCAGACAGGAAGCACAGTGTGAGCCACGCTTTTGTAGTCGTTGATACCCCCGAACAGGCCGTCGACCGTCTGGCGGCCTTGCATGAACAGGCCACAGGGGCCCTTAGTAAGGCCCTGAAGCGTTACCTGAAGGACCGTACCGAGCCCGATGCCGATGAGCGCGACCTGTTCCGCTACCCGGCACTGCGTCTGACCTACTACAGCCATGGCGAAGTCGCCGCCACCACCCGCGCCTACGCCAAGGTTCAGGTTGCCGGCACCTACAGCGTCACCATTACCCAGCCCGCTGCGTTCCGTGGCTACCTGCTGGAACAACTGCGCCCGCTGATGCATGACTACACCGTCACGGTAGAAGTCGGCGTCAGCGAGCAGAACATCCCTTACCCCTATGTGGTCGACCAGGGCGACGAGCTGGCCGGCAGCGGCATTACCGCTGCGCAGCTCGCGCGTGTGTTCCCCAGCACCGACCTGTCGGCGGCCACCGACAACATCGCTGATGGCCTGTACGACTGGGACCGTGCTGAAATCATGCCACTGGCGTTGTTCGATGCCGCGCGGGTCGACTTCTCGCTGCGCCGCCTGGTGCACTACACCGGCAGCGACTGGCGCCATGTACAGCCGTGGATCCTGCTGACCAACTACCACCGCTATGTCGATCAGTTCATCAGCCATGGCCTGGAACAACTGCGTGACGACTCGCGCTTCGTGCGTATGGTGTTGCCGGGTAACGTTGTGATCGAAAAGGGCATGGACCATGGCGAAACCCAGGCCCTGGTGGCCAGCGTGGTCTGGCACCGCTACCAGATGCCGGCCTACCACCTGATCGCCGCCGACGGCAATGGCGTTACCTTGGTCAACATTGGTGTCGGCCCGTCCAACGCCAAGAACATCACCGACCACCTGGCCGTGCTGCGCCCGCATTGCTGGCTGATGATCGGCCACTGCGGCGGCCTGCGGCAGTCGCAGACCATCGGCGACTACGTGCTGGCGCACGCCTATATGCGTCGTGACGGCATTCTCGACCGGGTCGTGCCGCCGAATATCCCGATCCCGGCCCTGGCCGAAGTGCAGATGGCCTTGCAGGAGGCTGCCGCACAGGTCACTGGCGAGCGTGGCGAGCAGTTGAAAAAGCGCCTGCGCACCGGCACCGTGCTGACCTACGACGACCGCAACTGGGAGCTGCGCTGGGCCCAGGAACGCCCGTTGATCAACCTGTCGCGTGCCGTGGCGGTGGACATGGAAAGCGGCACCATTGCTGCCCAGGGCTACCGTTTGCGCGTGCCTTACGGCACCTTGCTGTGTGTGTCCGACAAGCCGCTGCACAGCGAGATCAAACTGCCAGGTTCGGCCAACGCCTTCTACAACCGGGCGGTCAGCCAGCACCTGAAGATCGGCATTGCCGCCCTCGACCTGCTGCGCACCGAGCTCAACTCGCTGCACTCGCGTAAACTGCGCAGCTTCGATGAGCCGCCGTTCCGCTGAGGATCCATGTCACTGCCACCCCGTAACAAGCCGCGCCGCCCCCAGGCGCGGCCTGCCGCCGGCCCGCGTCGCCAGGCCAAGGCGCCACCCGCTGAGCCGCGCCTGATCCTGTTCAACAAACCGTTCGACGTGCTGACCCAGTTCAGCGACGGTGAAGGGCGCGCGACGCTCAAGGACTTCATCGACATCCCGGGCGTATACCCGGCCGGGCGTCTGGACCGCGACAGTGAAGGCCTGCTGTTGTTGACCAATGATGGTGGGCTACAGGCGCGGATTGCCGACCCGAAGCACAAGCTGGCCAAAACCTACTGGGTGCAGGTGGAAGGCGAACCGAGTGACGAGCAGTTGCAGCGTTTGCGCGATGGTGTGGAGCTGAACGATGGGCCGACCTTGCCGGCCGAGGCGCGGCGCCTGGAAGAGCCCGAGCTGTGGCCGCGCAACCCGCCGGTACGCTTTCGCAAAAGTGTGCCGACCAGTTGGCTGGAACTGGTGATTCGCGAAGGGCGTAACCGCCAGGTGCGGCGGATGACGGCGGCGGTGGGCTTGCCGACCTTACGCCTGGTGCGGGTGCGGATCGGGGATTGGGCGCTGGATGGGCTGGAGCAGGGGGGCTGGCGGGAGGTCCCTGCCAAGCTTTAGTTCAGGTCAGGGGCCGGTTCGCGGGCATGCCCGCTCCCACAGGGACGGCGCAGTACTTGAAGGCAGCGCCAAATCTGTGGGAGCGGGCGTGCCCGCGAATGGCCCTGAAATGTTTTATACGCCTTCCAGAAACCCCACCACCACGCTCTTGATGATGAAGGCCAGCACCCCAAGCCCCAGCACGAAGAACAGGATCAGCGTGCCGAACTTGCCTGCCTTGGACTTTTTCGCCAGGTCCCAGACGATGAAGCCCATGAAACCGATCAATACGGTGACCAGGATAATCATCATCCACTCTTCGAATACGGCGGGATCCATCGGTGTTCTCCAGGCGGGTTGAGCGTCCGATTATACGTCGGCTGGCGTGAGCATTTAACGCAGGTGGGTCAATGGCAGCTCGGTGCTGGCCAGTACTTGGTTGAGCACGAAGCTCGAACGCACGCTGGTGACGCCTTCGATACGCGTCAGGCTGCCTAGAAGCAGTTTCTGGTAGTGGTCCATGTCCGGCACCACCACTTTCAGCTGATAGTCGGCATCCATGCCGGTGACCAGGCTGCACTCGAGCACCTGCGGCAGGTTGCGGATGGCGGCCTCGAATGTTTCAAAGCGTTCCGGGGTGTGGCGGTCCATGCCTATCAACACATAGGCGGTCAGGCTCAGGCCCAGCTTCTTGCGGTCGAGCAGGGCCACCTGGCGCGAGATGTAGCCGTCGTCTTCCAGTTGCTTGACCCGACGTGAGCATGGCGATGGCGACAGGCCGATGCGTTCGGCCAGTTCCTGGTTGGAAATGCGCGCATCGCGCTGCAATTCGGCGAGGATGCTCAGGTCGTAGCGGTCAAGTTTGCTCATGGCATTTGCCTTTTCTGTTCGGATTGCTGCGAATTATCAATCCAGGGTGAAAAATTGCGCAAGTGCTATTTATCTGAGCAATCTTCGCAATCCTCTGTCGCAACCCGTCCGGTATCTTTATCACCAGAATCACTGCCCGGACATCAGTCCACGGCGACGCGCCCTAGGCGGGCGGTCGCGCGGCCAGCCATCCAACAGGATCTGCAGGCCCCCGGGCTACACACCCTCCAGAAGACGGTGTGAGGTGAGCCGGCGCCACAAGTGCCGAGCACGGACGACAATTTCTGAAGGGAGGCCCTGTGGCCTCCCTTTTTTCATGCCGGAAATTTAATTGGCCTGTGTCATGGGCGCGGTAGACTGGCGGTGGTTGCAGTTTTTTCTACCGAGAGGAACACCATGACGTCGCGCATCTGGCAGTTGGCAGGTGTTGGTTTGCTAGGTTTGAGCATCAGCCTTGGGGCCCTGGCTGAAGGGCCTGGCGAGGGGCCGTCGGGGCGCTCGCTCAACTCGCGCGACGAAGTGCGCCAGACCCAGCCGCCGCGCCAGGGGTATTACCAGGACATTCCCCGCCGACACGGTGATGATCACCACTGGCAAACCGGTGGCCCGGGGCAACGGCCCGGTGGCGACTGGCAGGGGCGCCCGGATGGCCATGGCAATGGCTGGGGGCCTGGGCCGCAGTATCGCCCAGGGCACAGGGTGGACCATTTTCCTGACCGTTACTGGAAAGTACCCTACCGGGGCGCTGACTATTTCTACTCCGGGGGTTACTGGTACCGCCCGCACGGGGGCAGTTACATCGTGGTGACCCCGCCGTACGGCGTGCGGGTCAATTACCTGCCGCTTTATGCGCGGGAAGTGTGGTTGGGGGGTGCGCTGTTCTTTCTGGTGGCCGATACCTATTACCAGTACCTGGCAGAAAGCCAGGAATATGTGGTGGTCAACCCGCCGGTCGGCGTGCCGGTGGCACCGGCAAACGGCGGGTATGACGTGGTGGCTTATCCGATGTATGGCCAGGGGCAGGAACAGCAGGAGCAGGACCGCTATCAGTGCCATCGCTGGGCGGTGAGCCAGTCGGGCTTCGACCCGGCGACGGCGACGTACGCACCGGAGGCCACTGTGCTCAGCCACTACCAGCGGGCGCTGGGGGCCTGCTTCAGTGGTCGGGGTTACAGCATCAACTGAACCCTGCACGGAACCCCTGTAGGAGCGGGTTTACCCGCGAATACGGTAGCGGCGGCAACGGTGATCGGCGGGTGGAAATTGGC
>NZ_JBICII010000071.1:0-42103 GCF_043101865.1 Pseudomonas sp. zjy_15 | reverse complement strand
GGCGGGTGGAAATTGGCCAGCAGGTCCGGCCCTTTCGCGGGTGAACCCGCTCCTACGACGACCTGCGTCCAACCACCGATGCGTATGCAGGAGCGGGATATCAATGAGCCCAAGGCAGGATCGGAATAGCAGTCACCGCATTCTGCGGGCTGCCTTCGATCATGCGGTCGCTGTAGACCAGGTACACCAGCGTGTTGCGCTTCTTGTCGAGAAAGCGCACCACCTGCATGGTCTTGAACACCAGCGAGGTGCGTTCCTTGAACACTTCCTCGCCATCCTTGAGCTCACCCTTGAAGTTGATCGGCCCGACCTGACGACAGGCAATCGATGCCTCCGCCCGGTCCTCGGCAAGCCCCAAGCCCCCCTTTACCCCGCCAGTCTTGGCACGCGACAGATAGCACGTCACGCCCTCTACCTTCGGGTCGTCGAACGCCTCGACCACAATGCGGTCGTTCGGCCCGAGGAACTTGAACACGGTGGACACCTGGCCGACCTCTTCGGCGCCGGCCAACATCGGCAGCACGCACGCTGCCACAGCGATTACGTTCTTCAGCAGGCTCATACCAGCACCAGATTGTCGCGGTGTACAAGTTCCGGCTCGGCGCTGTAGCCAAGGATCGACTCGATGGCTTCGGACGACTGACCAATGATCTTCTGCGCCTCCAGGGCGCTGTAGTTGGCCAGGCCGCGAGCCACTTCAACACCGTCCGGGCCGACGCACACCACCATCTCGCCACGACGGAAACTGCCCTGCACAGTCTTCACGCCAACCGGCAACAAGCTCTTGTTGGCCTGGCGCAGCGCTTGCACGGCACCGGCATCCAGCACCAGGGTGCCACGGGTTTGCAGGTGACCGGCCAGCCACTGCTTGCGCGCAGCGAGCATGCCGCGCTCAGGGGACAGCAAGGTACCCAGGCGCTCGCCCGCCTTCAGGCGGTCCAGTACGCGTTCGATGCGGCCACCGATAATGATGGTGTGGGCACCGGAACGGGCAGCCAGGCGCGCCGCACGCAGCTTGGTCTGCATGCCGCCTCGGCCCAGGGCGCCACCAGTACTGCCAGCTACGGCATCCAGTGAGGGGTCGTCGGCACGGGCCTCGTAGATCAACTGCGCTTCGGGGTTGTTGCGCGGGTCGGCATCGAACATACCATCGCGGTCGGTGAGGATCACCAGCAGGTCGGCCTCGACCAGGTTGGCCACCAGCGCCGCCAGGGTGTCGTTGTCGCCGAAGCGGATCTCGTCGGTGACCACGGTGTCGTTTTCGTTGATCACCGGCACCACGCCCAGATCGACCAAGGTGCGAAGGGTGCTGCGGGCATTCAGGTAACGCTTGCGGTCGGACAGGTCGTCATGGGTCAGCAGGATCTGCGCGGTGTGCTTCCCGTGCTCCCCAAAGCTCGACTCCCAGGCCTGCACCAGGCGCATCTGGCCGAGCGAGGCAGCCGCCTGCAGCTCGTTCATCGCGCTCGGTCGCTTGGTCCAGCCCAGCTGGCTCATACCGGCGGCCACGGCCCCGGAGGAGACCAGAACCAACTCCACGCCTGCCTCACGCAGCGCGACCATCTGCTCGACCCAAACGGCCATTGCACCGCGGTCGAGGCCCTTGCCATCGGCGGTCAGCAGAGCACTGCCAATCTTAACGACCCAGCGCTTGGCGCCCGTCACCTTGCTTCGCATCTTCTTCCAACCTATGTCGAATCTGTAGATACCGTGGATACAAAAACGCCGCTCCAGAGAGCGGCGTTTAGTGTACTGCAACCGATCAGTCGCGCACGTAAATGATTTCCGGACCGTCTTCGTCGTCCTCGAAATCATCGTCCCAACCGTCATCGTCGCCGATGTCGTGCACGCTCTTGACGCCGGTACGACGCAGGGTGCGGGCGTCGTCCAGGGCCTGCAGCTGGGCACGGGCTTCGTCTTCGATGCGCTGGTCGAGGTCGGCCAGCTCTTCGGCGTAGGCCGGGTCGTTGGCCAGGCGGTCGGCGCGGTCTTCGAGGTAGCGCATCAGGTCGTGGCTGAGCTTGTCGGTGCCCTGCTTGGAAATAGCCGAGATCACGTAGACCGGGCCTTCCCACTCCAGACGATCGATCACTTCCTGCACACGTTCGTCACGCTCGTCGTCCATGACCATATCGGCCTTGTTCAGCACCAGCCAGCGCTCACGCTCGGCCAGCGACGGGCTGAAGCGGGTCAGCTCGTTGACGATGACTTCGGCGGCATCGGCCGGGCTGCTTTCGTCCAGCGGCGCGATGTCCACCAGATGCAGCAGCACCCGCGTACGCGCCAGGTGCTTGAGGAAGCGGATACCCAGGCCGGCACCTTCAGAGGCGCCTTCGATCAGGCCGGGGATATCGGCGATGACGAAGCTCTTCCAGCGGTCGACGCTGACCACGCCCAGGTTTGGCACCAGGGTAGTGAACGGGTAGTCGGCGACTTTCGGCTTGGCGGCCGAGACCGAACGGATGAAGGTACTCTTGCCGGCGTTGGGCAAGCCCAGCAAGCCGACGTCGGCCAACACCTTCATTTCCATCTTCAGGTCACGCTGCTCACCCGGTTTGCCTGGGGTGGTCTGGCGCGGCGCACGGTTGGTGCTCGACTTGAAACGGGTGTTGCCCAGCCCGTGCCAGCCACCTTGCGCGACCATCAGCTTCTGGCCAGGGGTAACCAGGTCACCGATCACTTCCTGGGTGGAAGCATCGATCACGGTGGTGCCGACCGGCACGCGCAGGAACAGGTCTTCACCCTTCTTGCCGGTGCAGTCGGTGCTACCGCCGTTGGAGCCACGCTGGGCTTCATGGTGACGGGTGTAGCGGTAGTCGACCAGGGTGTTCAGGTTATCGTCGGCAATCATGTACACCGAGCCGCCGTCACCGCCGTCACCGCCGTTAGGGCCGCCGTTCTCGATGAACTTCTCGCGACGGAAGCTCATGCAACCGTTGCCACCGTCACCGGCCTTGACCCGAATGGATACTTCGTCAACAAACTTCATTAAAACCGCCTCTCGTCGGCAGACGAGCTGAATGACTCAAAAACATGAGGCTCTTGCAAAAATGAGCGCGGCGGCCCCGTACGACCGTAGAAACCAACGCCGGCAACCCAGACAAACAGCTTTGCAAGAGGCTCACCACAAACGAAAAAGCCCCGTCGCATGACGGGGCTTCTGGAGCGACGTCGCGATTAAGCGGCGACGATGCTCACGTAACGGCGCATGAACTCGCCTTTCTTCTCGAACTTGATCACGCCTTCGATCTTGGCGAACAAGGTGTGGTCCTTGCCCATGCCAACGCCGTAGCCAGCGTGGAATTCGGTACCGCGCTGACGGACGATGATGTTGCCTGGCTTGATAACCTGGCCGCCATACATCTTCACGCCAAGGCGTTTCGATTCTGAGTCGCGACCGTTACGAGTACTACCACCAGCCTTCTTGTGAGCCATGGTTCAATTCTCCAAATAAATTCAGGGGATCTAGGGGATTAAGCCTGGATGCCGGTGATTTTGATCTCGGTGAACCACTGGCGGTGGCCCATACGCTTCATGTGGTGCTTACGACGACGGAACTTGATGATGCGAACCTTGTCGTGGCGGCCTTGCGAAACGACTTCGGCCACTACTTTAGCGCCAGCAACAACTGGAGCACCGATGGTGACTTCTTCACCGTTGGCGACCAGCAGAACGCGATCGAAGGTCACGGATTCGCCAGTGGCGACTTCCAGTTTTTCGATCTTGAGGAATTCACCTTCAGCGACTTTGTACTGCTTGCCGCCGGTAACGATTACTGCGTAAGACATGGTATTTCTCCGATAATCCTGCTCACCCAGCGCTTTATATGATGAGTATTGGCTGGCATGGCTGCACAGGGCTGGAACGGCCCGGCGCAATTGCGTAAGGCAGGTGCTGCCCAGGAAGTTAGGGTGCGCGATTGTACGCAACCGCGGTTTTGCTTGCAAGTGCCGCCCCCGGCCAGCTGGCACAGCGCCTTGACACACCGGGACCCGCGACCTAGCATGCCGCGCAACCTCACTGGAGCAGCCGATGCAACCCCAAACCTTCTACCGCGCGGTGGCTGATGATTTCAGCGCCGTCGACGAGATCATCAAGAAGCAGCTGACCTCGCGCGTGCCGCTGGTATCGAAGATCGGCGACTATATCACGTCCGCCGGTGGCAAGCGCCTGCGTCCCCTGCTGGTACTGCTGTGTGGCAAGGCCCTGGGCCGCGAAGGCGACGACCTGCGCCTGCTGGCCGCCACCATCGAGTTCCTGCACACCGCCACCCTGCTGCACGACGACGTGGTCGACATGTCCGGCATGCGCCGCGGCCGCTCTACCGCCAATGCCCTGTGGGGCAACGCGCCAAGCGTACTGGTGGGCGACTTCCTTTATTCGCGCTCGTTCGAAATGATGGTCGAACTGGGCTCGATGCCGGTCATGCAGATCCTGTCCAAGGCCACCCGGGTGATTGCCGAAGGTGAAGTGCTGCAACTGTCGCGTGTACGCGACGCCAGCACCACCGAGGAAGTCTACATGGAGGTCATTCGCGGCAAGACGGCGATGCTGTTCGAAGCCTCTACCCACAGCGCTGCGGCGCTGGCCCAGGCCACCGACGAGCAGCGCGAAGCCCTGCGGACCTTTGGCGACCATCTGGGCGTGGCCTTCCAGCTGGTCGACGACCTGCTGGACTACAAGGGTGACTCGCAGACCCTGGGCAAGAACGTCGGTGACGACCTGGCCGAGGGCAAGCCTACCCTGCCGCTGATCTACACCATGCGCGAAGGCTCTGCCGAGCAGGCTGCACTGGTACGCCAGGCGATCCAGAAGGGTGGCCTGGAGGATCTGGAGCAGATTCGCGTTGCGGTCGAGGAATCGGGCGCACTGAAGTACACCGCCGAGCTGGCGCGCGATTACGTGAAACGCGCCATCGCCTGCCTCGAAGTGCTGCCTGCCAGTGAATACCGGGATGCGCTGGTTGAGCTGAGCGAGTTTGCGGTCGCGCGTACGCACTGACAGACCGAGTCGCATTCATTCGCGGGCAAGCCCGCTCCTACACCATCTGTGGGAGCAGGCTTGCCCGCGATGTTTTTGTCCGGACATAATCACTTCCGGGAAAATACCTTTTACAATGTGGGCTTTTAACCGCCCGTCTGTTTGTTTGAGGAACCGAAGTGAGCACTCTGCCACCCTGCCCAAAATGCAACTCCGAATACACCTACGAGGATGGCACTCAGCTGATCTGCCCTGAATGCGCCCACGAGTGGTCGGCCAGCGGCGATGCCGAGGCGGCCAGCGACGAGGTGGTGAAAAAGGATTCGGTCGGCAACATCCTGCAGGACGGTGACACCGTTACCGTGATCAAGGACCTCAAGGTCAAAGGTTCGTCGCTGGTAGTCAAGGTCGGCACCAAGGTCAAGAACATCCGCCTGTGCGATGGCGACCACGACATCGACTGCAAAATCGACGGCATCGGGGCCATGAAACTGAAGTCCGAGTTCGTCCGCAAAGTCTGATCACAGAAAAATCCGGCAATTGGCGCTTGCCATTCCAGTAATAAGAATTATTCTCATTGGAACTGCTATCCAAGGAGAATCGCCATGACTTATCTGATCGACGCCTGGCTGGAACGCCCTCACCCCTACCTGCGCATTCTTCATCGGGAAACCGGCGAAGTGTGCGCGGTCCTTGAAGAAGCAGCCCTCGACGAACTGCGTGAGCAGGGTGACCTGGACATGAGCGGGCTGAATTCGAGTGAGCCGGGGGTGCTCAAGGAACTGGTACGGAATCTGTTTCTGTTCTGCTATTCGCGGGCATTGCGCCCTGGGGGGACAGACTGGAATTGAGGCCGGCAGGGCCGGCCTCTTCGCGGGTGACCCCTACCCCTACAGGGAGGAGCGGGTTTACTCGCGAACGGGCCGCAAAGCGGCCCCAACGACCTTACAGAACGTCGAGCAGCTCGACGTCGAACACCAGTACGCTGTGCGGCGGGATGCTGCCAACGCCTTGGGCGCCGTAAGCCAGCTCGCTTGGCACGTACAGGCGCCATTTGCTGCCAGCGTTCATCAGCTGCAGGGCTTCGGTCCAGCCAGCGATCACGCCGCCTACCGGGAACTCAGCCGGCTGGCCACGCTCGTAGGAGCTGTCGAACACGGTGCCGTCGATCAGGGTGCCGTGGTAGTGGGTACGCACGTTGTCTTCGCGAGACGGCTTGGCGCCTTCGCCGGCGGTCAGCACTTCGAACTGCAGGCCCGAAGCCAGCGTGGTGATGCCTTCACGCTTGGCGTTCTCGACCAGGAATTCCTTGCCAGCGGCAGCGGCGGCTTCGGCCTTGGCTGCAGCTTCGGCTTGCATCACCTCGCGGATGACCTTGAAGCTGGCCGACAGGTCGGCTTCGCTGACGCGGCTGTCGGCACCGTTGAAGGCATCGGTCAGGCCGGCCAGGATGGCTTCCAGGCTGACGCCAGGTGGCGGGTTGTCGCGCAGCTGGCCGCCCAGCTGACGGCCGATACCGTAGCTGACGCGAGTTTCATCGGTAGACAGGTTGAGTTCGGACATTGTCGTGCTCCACTGCAGGGCGCAGTGCAGCCGCGCCCTTGATAAAAAGGGCGAGCAGCCTAGCACACTGGGGCGCTGCGAGCAGCTACCAGGCCGAACGCTGGGAAATCGGCACCTTCAGGTCTTCTTCCGGATGCGTCCCCATACCACACATTTCATCCTGCACCGACCAGTGCACCAGGTTCATCGAGACCATGGGGATGGTTTGCAGCAACTTGCGCGCATCTTCCACCGAGTGCACGCGCAAGCGTTCACCGCGGGTATCGGACAGGGGGTGAGGATGGCCTTTGACCCGGGCCTCGAGCAGGTAGTCACCGCCTTCGATGGCGATCAGGTTCAGTTCGTCGACATGGCCAGCCCTGGCCTCGGTATTGAGCTGATGCAGGTTCATGAGAGCACCTCGCGATGGGAACCACGCATGAGAGCTCATTTTTTGTACAGGAAGGGAGAATGCGCAAGGCATGACTGACGCCACTCGTCAGTTGAGCCTCGATCTCTGTGGGAGCGGGCGTGCCCGCGAAGCAGGCCACGCGGTGGCTGGCACCGGCTTTGCCGGTGTTCGCGGGCATGCCCGCTCCCACAGGAGTTGCAGTGAGGCCTGGCGGGACTCAGTGCTTGGTCAGCTTGTCCAGGTAGCCCATGCAAAACGCCGAGACCACGAAGGTCATGTGGATGATCACGTACCACATCAGGTAATCGGTGGAGATGTTTTGCGCATCCATGAACACCCGCAGCAGGTGAATGGACGAAATCGCCACGATCGACGCGGCAACCTTCATCTTCAGCGACGAGGAGTCCATCTTGCCCAGCCAGTTGAGCTTTTCCTTGCTTTCATCGATGTCCAGTTGCGAGACGAAGTTCTCATAGCCGGAAATCATCACCATCACCAGCAAGCCGCCGACCAGCGACATGTCGATCAGAGACAGGATCACCAGGATCAGGTCAGCTTCGCTCAGCGCGAAGACATTGGGCAGGACGTGGACCACTTCCTGAAAAAATTTCAGTGCCAGGGCCAGCAGACCGAGGGACAAGCCGAAGTAAATCGGGGCGAGCAGCCAGCGCGAGGCATACATCGCGTTTTCGAGGATACGTTCCATGAAGTTCAGGACTCATCAGGTGACTAGAAAAGCGACGGCGAGTATAGCCAGCCACCTGTTACAGCAAAAGCCCGGGGGCCGCTTTGCGGCCCCGACATTCTTCAGGTCTCAGGATGAAACTGGTAATCCCCAAGATTCCGGCACCGCTCGCCATTGATCCGCCGCAACTGCGCCTGCAAATGCAGACACCAGATCTGCGGGTCTTCGGCCACCTGATAACCATGCGTGGTCAGGCTGTCGACAATGGCATTGAGCACCGATTCGGCCACCAGCGGCCCGTGAAACGGCCCCTGTGCCTTGATCGCGGAGGGTTGTTCACCGGCCATGCCGGCGGCGAACAGCAGGGTCCACATGCCGTTATCCCCGGCCAGTGGACGAATGCTGCATTCGATACGAGTCACCAGGCCCAGGCACTGGCGTGTGAGGCTGAGGTTGCGCATGGCCGCGTCCCCTCCAAAGAGCCTTGTTCAGCCTGAGTATCAGGCTGTTTCCATCCTGAACCTGATTCTGTCCTTAAGTTCCAGCATAGAGGAATCGTTCAGAAAGATGAAAAACTGGCGCTGAACGGTAGCACATCGCCGCTAGCGCCAGTTTATTGACTCAGACCGGTTTGGCCTGGGCAATCACGTCTTCAAGGCGTTCCTTTTCTGCCTTCTCGATATCTTCCTCGCTGATCATCTCGGCAATTTCACGCAGGCGCTCCACCACCCGGGCATTGACGCTGCCCTCGGTGAAAAGCCCCTTGTCGTCGAGTACCCCGGCCTCCTCGCCCACCAGCAGGCTCAGCGCTTCATCAGCCTGGCTGACCGCGTAGACGTGGAACATGCCGTTCTCCACCGCCTGCAACACGCGCTCGTCAAGCATCAGGGTGGCGACGTTGGCACGCGGAATGATCACCCCCTGCTCGCCGGTCAGGCCACGGGCCTCGCAGAGGCGGAAGAAGCCCTCGATCTTCTCGTTGACCCCACCCACCGCCTGCACTTCACCAAATTGGTTGATCGAGCCTGTGATGGCAAAGCACTGCTTGAGCGGCGTGCGCGACAAGGCCGAGATCAGCGTGCAGGCTTCGCCCAGCGAGGCGCTGTCGCCGTCCACGTAGCCGTAGGATTGCTCCAGGGCGATGCTCGCGGAGATCGCAAGCGGGAATTCCTGGGCATAGCGGCTGCCCAGGTAACCGGTGAGGATCATCACCCCTTTGGAGTGGATCGGCTGGCCAAGGTTGACCTCACGCTCGATATCGACAATGCCGCTGCCGCCCGGGTACACGGTTGCCGAAATACGCGCTGGCATGCCGAACGCCGAGTCGCCCACTTCCAGCACGGTCAGCCCGTTGCACTTGCCAATGGCAGCGCCTTCCGTGTCGATCAGGATGATGCCGGCGAGCATGTCGTCCAGCACCCGTTGCGACACGCGGCCGGTACGGGTGGCCTTGGCCTTGAGCGCCCGCTCGATGTGGCCTGCGTCGGTCATTTCGTCACTGGCCAGTTGGCGAATGAAATCAGCCTCGCTGACCAGCTGGAACAGGTCGCCGATACGCGCCGACAGGCGCGACTGGTTCTCGGCCAGACGAGCACTGTAGGTGGCCAGACGCGCCACCGCGTCGCTGGTCAGCGGCGCCATGCCCTCTTCGTTGGTGCGAGTGCGCAACAGTTGGGCGAACTGCTCCAGGTTCTCGTCGACCATCGGCATGTCTTCATCGAAGTCCACCAGCACGCGGAACATCTCCTGGAAGTCCGGGTCGTGGTCCTGCAGTGCGTAGTACAGCTGGCGCGAGCCGATGATCACCAGTTTGACGTTCAGCGGAATCACCTGCGGCTGCAGGCTGACGGAGGCAACACGGCCCAGCTCACCGATTGGCGACTCCATCTTCAGCTTGCGCGACTGCAACGCACGCTTGAGCGCATCCCATACGAACGGCTCGCCCAGCATCTTCTCGGCTTCGAGAATCAGGAAGCCGCCGTTGGCACGGTGCAGCGCGCCGGGGCGCAGTTGGCGATAGGAGGTATACAGCGCACCTTGGTCGGTGCTGTATTCAATACGGCCAAACAGATTGTCGTAGGTTGGGTGCGGCTCGAACACCACCGGCGCCCCACCGTCAGCATGGTGGCCCACCACCAGGCTGGGCGCGTACTGCTCTTCGAGCAGCTTGCGGGCCACGGCGTCGGACTTGCTGTCATCGACCAGTTGCTCGACCACGGTACGCAACAGGTTCAACTGCACCGATTGCAGGTAGGCGCAAACCGCCGCGTTTTCGGCGTACTTTTCCGACAGCGGCGCCAGCAACGGCTGCAGCGCCAACATGATGGTTTCTTCGTTGAGCTGGCGCAGCTGGTTGTTCGATTCGCGCTTCCATTGCGGCAGGCTGGCCAGTTCTTCGTTAAGGCGCTCCTCAAGCAGGGCAATGTCCTCGTGGAACTGCTCGCGCACCTCTTCCGGCAATTGGGCAAATTCCGCTTCATCCAGCGCCTTGCCATCAGCCATCGGCGTGAAGGCGACGTTGCTGGCATCGCGGTACAAGGCCACGTCCTTTTCCAGCGACGCGCGCTCAATCACATCCAGCGCGCGGTCATAACGCTGGTTGAAAGCGCGGTCGATGGCGCCCTTCTTCTGCTGGTAGGACGGGTGTTCGAACACCGCCGGGAACGTCGACAGCAGGTTGTCGATCAATCCGCCCATGTCGCTGATGAACTCGGCGGCGCTCCCGGACGGCAGCTCCAGTGCGCGTGGTTCACGGGTGTCGTCGAAGTGGTTGACGTAGACCCAGTCGGCCGGGGTCTGCTGGCGCTTGCCCTCGGCCTTGAGGTAGCGCTTGACGAACGAGAAGCGCCCGGTGCCGGGCTCGCCCATCACGTACACATTGTAACCGGGGCGCGGCATGGCCACGCCGAACTGCAGGGCCTCGACAGCACGTTCCTGGCCCAGGACTCCGCGAAACGGCTCCAGATCGTCGGTATGGGTAAAAGCAAACTGCTCGGGGGAGAAACGCCGGGTCAGGGCTTCAGGCGCAAGACGCAGGCGCGCAGCGACAGGATCGGGCATTGGGTTTCCTTACTTCGGCGGGGCAGATAAGCAGCATTCTGGCGCTGCCCGCGCGCGCCTTGCAAGGCTCCACGGGACTTTATGTCGCAGCCGGTGCAGTCATGTGACAGCAAATTTTTCGCAATCAACAACGCAACCTTTAGATCATGCCTAAACTCCAAGCTGCGCGGGTGGGTGAAAAGCTTTCCCGACCTGGCAACCGAGTTGCCAGAAACCCTGACCCTTGGTTAAGACAAAGAGAACAAATGCTATGAAACGGATTCTTCTGGGTACTCTGTTCACCGTGGTCTCGCTGAACGCCATGGCCGAAGCGCCAGGCGGCCCGAACTGCGGCTGGGGCAACATGCTGTTCGAAGGCCAGCGCGGCACGCCGGCACACTTCCTGGCTTCTACCACCAACGGCACCTCCGGTAACGCCACCTTCGGCATGACCTCCGGTACCAACGGCTGCTCGACCAGGGCTTCGCTGACCTATGGCGGCAAGTCCTGGTTCGCCATGAACGGCATGATGAACGAGCTGTCCGAAGACATGGCCATGGGCCAGGGCGAAGCTCTGACCACCTATGCCGTCGTTCTCGGCGTAGCGCCGGAGGACCGCAGCTACTTCAACTCGGTCACCCACCAGCACTTCAACCAGATCTTCAGCAGCGCCGACGTCACTGCCGAAACTGTCCACAGCAACACCCTGGCCGTTCTGAAGAGCGACCCACGCCTGGCCAAATACGCTACCGAGGCCTAAGCACAGCTGCTCCCGCCCCACCCCTGGGGCGGGTTTCGCCTTTTTCGGCATCGTCAAGAAGTAGTTGCCCGATATGCTCAAACGCTTCGCTTGCCTGGCGCTGTGTGCCTGCGCCCCTGTTCATGCCGCCCCTGTGCTGGATCCAGGCCGTCTCCAGCAATTGGCCAATACCCCTTACTGGCTCGCCATTGGTCATTACGAAACCGCCAAGCTCGGCGGCTGGCGCAGCTATGTGGATGATGATGCGTTCTTCCTCGCCGCAGAGGGCGCGCACCATCCGGATCAGGAACTCAAGGCTACGGTCGACGCGCTGTATGCCCCGGCCAGCCTCGGTGACAAGCACGCCCAGTGCGTATTCCCCGCGCGCACCCGCTGGCTGCGCGAACAGCTCGACCTGCAAGACTTGCCGCAACCGGATTGCCAGGAATTCAAGACCTGGTACCAGTCGATCGACCCGCACAGCGCCGCGTTGATCTTCCCGGCAGCCTACCTGAACAGCCCGTCGTCGATGTTCGGTCACACCCTGCTGCGCATCGACCAGTCCAACACCCGCAGCGACGACACCACGCTGCTGAGCTACGCGATCAACTTCGGTGCCTATATCGAAGGCAGCGACAACAGCATCCTGTACGCCTGGAAAGGCCTGATGGGTGGCTACCCAGGGCTGTTCGCGCTAATGCCCTACCAGGAAAAACTGTCCGAATACCGCAGCCTGGAAAACCGCGACCTGTGGGAATACCAGCTGGACCTGACCCCCGAAGAAACCGGACGCATGGTCGAGCACGTATGGGAGTTGAAGCAGATCCAGTTCGATTACTTCTTCTTCGACGAGAACTGCTCGTATCGTCTGCTGGAGCTGCTGCAAGTGGCCCGGCCGAGCCTGGACCTGACGTCTCAGTTCCCGCTGACCGCCATTCCCACCGACACGGTAAAAGCCGTGAAACAGTCTGGCCTGGTCGCCAGCGAAACTTACCGCCCCTCTCGCGAACGTGAATTGCTGGCCAGGGCCGAGCCACTCGAGCTCAACGAAAAGCGCCAGGTGCTGGCTGTAAGCGCCGACACTGCGCAATTGCAAAGCCCTGAATTCCAGGCGCTGCCTCGTGAACGCCAAGCATTGGTGCAAGATGCCGCGTATCGCCTTGAGCGGTATCGGGCCAATGGCCAGGAACGCGATCCAGGACAGGCCAAGCGCAGTTTCGAGTTGCTACGGGCGATCAACAGCAACCCACCGCCCCCCCTGCAGATCGAGCGCCCCGGGTTGCCCGAGGATGGCCATGACTCGCGCACCTGGCAGTTGGGCGTGGGCACCCGCGAAGACCGCGCCTACGCCGAATATGGCCTGCGCATGGCCTACCACGACCTGAATGACAACGCCTATGGCTTCCCGCTGGGCGCACAGATCGAAATCCTGCAATTGAAGCTGCGCCAGTATGAAGGCAATGATTGGCAGGTGCAGCGCCTGGACCTGGCCACCATCCGTTCACTGACACCCCGTAACGAGCTGCTCAAGCCTTGGTCATGGCAAGTGGCTGGCGGGCTGGAGCGGGTACCGGGCAAGCATGACGACGAAGTGCTGGTGAGCCATGTGAATGGCGGCGCTGGCGGCACCTGGCAGCTGGCCGACGGTTTGCTGGGATTTGCCTTGGGCACGGTGCGGGTCGAGCATCACAACGACTTCGCTCAATTCATTGCCCCGGCGGCAGGCTTCAATGGCGGCCTGCTCTGGCGCAACGCGCTGGGCAACATGACGCTGGAGGCCAAGGGCGATTACTTCACCAACGGCGAAGTGCGGCGCAGTGTAAGCCTGAACCAGCAGTGGGAAATCAGCCAGAACCTTGGGCTTCGGTTGAGCGCTTCGCGTGAGTTCAGCCACCTGGCCACGGCACAGAACGAGGTGATGCTCGAGCTGAAGTGGTATCACTACTGAGGCCGCTTTGCGGCCTTTCGCGGGCACGCCCGCTCCCACAGGGTCCCCACAGGATTCGAGGCCTGGCAAGTACCTGTGGGAACGGGCTTGCCCGCGAATTGGCCGGTTAGGCTAGCAAAGCAGTATGACCGAACCAACTCTTTGACACTGTTTTGACACCTACCCGACAAATAGCCACCTAGACTTTCCACCATCAACTGGAGGGTTTTGTGGCTATGTCGCGGTACTGGTTCGGCGTGTGCGTCGCGTTGTTGCTGTCAGGTTGCGAAACCACCCACGAGCAGATGGTCAACCACGGTTACCCTCCCGCCTATGCGGATGGCTTCCAGGACGGCTGCAGCAGTGGCCGCCAGGCGGCCGGGCTGATGGTAGGCAACTTCCGCAAAAACGTACCGCGCTACCTGCACGAGCGTCAGTACGAAACCGGCTGGGACGATGGCTTCCGCCAGTGTCATGCCATGCAGAACAGCGAAGAACAGCGCCAATACCACGAGCGTTTCTGGGACCAGCGTGACCGCGAGTGGGAGCAGGAAAAAGACCGCGGCGCAGCCAAGGCCTATCGCCACAACTGAGTCGCAAACGGACATTCCTTTAAACCGGCGGCCTGCCATGATGGTCTCACGCACAAGGAGGCCCTTCATGAGCCGAGCATTCGTCAACGAGGACCAAGCCGCCGCCCAGGCCGACCAACCGGTTGAGCGGCGCATCAGCGAACAACCCAACTACGTCACCGCCAGCGGCCTGCGCCAGCTGCAAACGCGTGTGGCCGAGCTGAATGCCTTGCGCAGCGAACTGCAGGCGCAGGGCGAACGGGGTGACAAGCAACGGCTGGCCGATACCGAGCGGGATCTGCGCTACTTCAGCGCGCGGGTGCAAAGCGCCCAGGTGGTACCCGCGGCGACTTCCCATAGCAAGGTACAGATTGGTAGCCGGGTGCGGTTTGTCGATGCGCAGGACCAGGAGCAGGTGGTGCAGCTGGTGGGCGAGGATGAGGCGGATGCCGGGCGGGGCTTGATCAACTGGGGTTCGCCATTGGGGCGGGCATTGCTCGGGGCTGGGCCGGGTGATGAGGTGGTCTGGCAGCGGCCGGTGGGGGAACAGGTGATAGAGGTGGTTGAGATTCTGGGTGAGGGTTGAGGGCCTGGGGCTGCTTTGCAGCCCATCGCGACGCAAGGCCGCTCCCACAGGCCCTTGACTGCCCCCAAGGGTTGGATGGGTGTCCAACTTCTCGGGTGCAGTCCAGCCTGTGGGAGCGGCCTTGCGTCGCGATGGGCCGCAAAGCGGCCCCCTACCGTCTCAGATCAGACCACGCCCTGAGCCAGCATCGCATCGGCCACTTTCACGAAGCCCGCGATGTTCGCACCCTTGACGTAGTTGATACGACCATCAGCCTCTTCACCGTAGTGCACGCATGCATGGTGAATTGACTGCATGATGCTGTGCAGCTTGCTGTCCACTTCACCGGCAGTCCACAGCAGGCGCATGGCGTTCTGCGACATTTCCAGGCCCGACACGGCGACGCCGCCGGCATTGGAGGCCTTGCCAGGGGCATACAGAATGCCGGCGTCCAGGAAGATATCCACAGCCTCGAGGGTAGTCGGCATGTTGGCGCCTTCGGCCACACAGATACAGCCGTTACGCAGCAAGGTGCGGGCATCTTCGGCGCCCAGCTCGTTCTGCGTGGCGCACGGCAAGGCGATGTCGCACGGCAGGCTCCAAGGGGTCTGGCCCTTGCGGAACTCCAGGCCGAACTGCGCGGCCAGCTCGCTGATACGGCCACGCTTGACGTTTTTCAGCTCCATCAAGGCGTCCCACTGGGCGTCGGTCAGCCCGGCTTCTGCATACAAGGTACCTTCAGAGTCAGACAGCGAGATCACCTTGCCGCCCAGGTCCATGACCTTGCGCGCAGCATACTGGGCGACGTTGCCCGAACCAGACACCGCCACGCGGCGGCCGTCGATACGCTTGTCCTGACGCTTGAGCATTTCTTCGGCGAAGTAAACGCAGCCATAGCCGGTGGCTTCCGGACGGATCAGGCTGCCGCCATAGGTCATGCCCTTGCCGGTCAGCACCGAGGTGAACTGGTTGGCCAGGCGCTTGTACTGGCCAAACATGAAGCCGATTTCGCGGGCACCCACGCCGATGTCACCGGCCGGTACGTCGCAGTCGGCGCCGATGTGGCGATACAGCTCGCTCATGAACGCCTGGCAGAAGCGCATCACTTCAGCGTCGCTCTTGCCTTTCGGGTCAAAGTCCGAGCCGCCCTTGCCGCCGCCCATGGGCAGCGAGGTCAGCGAGTTCTTGAACACCTGCTCGAAGGCCAGGAACTTCAGCACGCTGAGGTTCACCGACGGGTGGAAGCGCAGGCCACCCTTGTACGGGCCAATGGCACTGCTCATCTGAATGCGGTAACCGCGGTTGACCTGCACCTTGCCCTGATCATCGACCCAGGAGACGCGGAACAGCAAGGCGCGCTCAGGCTCGACCATGCGCTCCAGGATACCGGACTGCAGGTAGTGGGGGTTGGCTTCAAGGAATGGCCACAGGGTGCGAAGCACCTCTTCTACGGCCTGGTGGAATTCTGGTTGACCAGGGTCACGTTGCTTTAGGCGTGCAAGGAAATCGTCGACAGATTCGATCATGGTAGACATCTCACCAAGAGGATTGGACTTATTGGTTTTTTCAGGAATGTACCAAGAAGCAATCGCACCGGAACAGGGCGAGATGTCGTTTTTATGAAATTATTTGGTGCGTTTTATGTAAGTGTATACAAAATCCATCCCAATTACCCCGCTCCCAGCCTTCCGCCAGGCACAAAAATGGGGCCCTTTGTGGCCCCATATTTGTGCGCCAGTAAACCGGCTTACTGGGCCAGTTTCTTGTGCCGTACACGGTGCGGCTGGGCAGCAGCATCACCCAGACGCTTCTTGCGGTCGGCCTCGTACTCGGTGTAGTTACCCTCGAAGAAGACCACGTTCGAGTCGTCTTCGTACGCCAGGATGTGGGTAGCCACGCGGTCCAGGAACCAACGGTCGTGGGAAATCACGATCGCGGCGCCCGGGAAGTCCAGCAGGGCTTCCTCCAGCGAACGCAGGGTTTCGACGTCGAGGTCGTTGGACGGTTCGTCGAGCAGCAGAACGTTACCGCCTTCCTTCAGGGTCAGGGCCAGGTGCAGGCGGCCACGCTCACCACCGGACAGGTCCTTGACGAACTTCTGCTGATCGCCACCTTTGAAGTTGAAGCGGCCAACGTAGGTACGCGAAGGGATCTCGTAGTTGCCGATGCGGATCTGGTCGGAACCGTCGGAGATCTGCTGGAACACGGTCTTGGCGCCGTCCAGGTCCTCACGGCTCTGGTCCACACAGGCCAACTGCACGGTTTCACCGATCTCGATGCTGCCCGAGTCCGGCTGCTCCTTGCCCATCAACATGCGGAACAGGGTCGACTTACCGGCACCGTTACCACCGATCACGCCAACGATGGCGCCTTTGGGCATGGCGAACGACAGGTTGTCGATCAGCACACGGTCGCCATAACCCTTGGTGACGTTCTTGAACTCGATAACCTTGTCACCCAGGCGCGGACCGGCCGGGATGTAGATTTCGTTGGTTTCGCTGCGCTTCTGGAATTCCTGCGACTGCATTTCTTCAAAGCGCTGCAGACGGGCCTTGGACTTGGACTGGCGGGCTTTGGCGCCTTTGCGCACCCACTCCAGTTCCTCTTTCATGGCCTTCTCGTGGGCGCTCTGCTGCTTGGATTCCTGCGCCAGACGCTCCGACTTGGCTTCCAGCCAGCCCGAGTAGTTGCCTTCGTACGGGATGCCGGCGCCGCGGTCCAGTTCCAGGATCCAGCCGGCGACGTTGTCGAGGAAGTAACGGTCGTGGGTAATGGCTACCACGGTGCCCGGGAAGTCGTGCAGGAAGCGCTCCAGCCAGGCCACCGAGTCGGCGTCCAGGTGGTTGGTCGGTTCGTCGAGCAGCAGCATGTCGGGGGCCGACAGCAGCAGGCGGCACAGGGCCACACGGCGCTTCTCGCCACCGGACAGGTGTTCGATGCGCGCATCCCAGGCAGGCAGCCGCAGGGCGTCGGCAGCGACGTCCAGCTGGCGCTCCAGGTTATGGCCATCAGCGGCCTGCAGGATGGCTTCCAGCTTGGCCTGCTCGGCGGCCAGCTTGTCGAAGTCGGCATCCGGCTCGGCGTAGGCCGCGTAGACCTCGTCCAGGCGGGCCTGAGCGTCCTTGATGACGCTGACCGCTTCCTCGACCACTTCGCGCACGGTCTTGGTTGGGTCCAGTTGCGGTTCCTGTGGCAGGTAACCCACGTTGATGTCGGGCATCGGACGGGCTTCGCCGTCGAATTCCTTGTCGACGCCCGCCATGATCCGCAGCAGGGTCGATTTACCGGCGCCGTTCAGGCCAAGTACGCCAATTTTGGCGCCTGGGAAGAACGACAGGGAAATGTTCTTGAGAATTTCCCGCTTCGGCGGCACGACCTTGCTCAGCCGATGCATGGTGTAGACGTATTGAGCCAAAACCAAGCCCTCTAATCAGATAGGTAAAGACATCACCGATCGCCCCGGCACGCGGTGGCCAGGGGGATGTGTTTACGGGGTGTCATTGAACAAAGTCGACCATTCTACGCCAACGCGCGGCGTTGCATAGAAGGGGCCGATGGTGGGGTGTGATCGGGGTGATCCCTGGGGGAATCTATTGCCTGTCCTGGCCTCTTCGCGGCTAAAGCCGCTCCTACAGGGATCTGACTGCCTTCAAGGGCAATGCAGTACCTGTAGGAGCGGCTTTAGCCGCGAAAGGACCGGCACAGCAGCCGAAGAGGCTCAGACGTGACGCTGTTTGGCCTTGCCCCGCGGCAGGCGGCAACGGTCGCCCTGCTCGGCCAGGCGCGCGGCCCAGGCGGACTTCACGCTGAAGGCGCCGCTGCGGGCAGGTTGCTGCTCGGCCGCCTTGGCCGGTTTGCCAGGTGCAGGCGCAGTGCTGACCACCTTGGCTCCCGGCTTGACCGCCGGTACTGCAACAGCCGGCTCTACTGCCACCTTGGCAGTCTTGCGCAGTTCAGCCAGCGATGGGGCCTTGCTTTTGGCGGCAGCGGCCGCCTCGGGTTTGCCCAGCGAACGCTGGCAAGACTTGCAGGATACGTCCTCGGTCACGGCAGTGCTGACAAGGGTCTGACTGCTGCGCCCGCAGGCGGAATCGAGGCCATTGGAGGAAAAGTGAGTAACCAAAACCGAACATCTCCGATGCGTTGTCATGTGAAGCGGGCGCTATTCTCGCACAGGTTACAGGGGCTTGCCGAACCACCGGGCAGCCACCATCGGTCAGCATGGCTGGCACTTTGCCATAATCCGAGGCATGCTAGCCGGTTTCGGGTGTCCGGCCTTATAGTGCGCCACCGCGGTGCGCAAGCCCGGCGCCGGCACGCACCGTGTACGATCCTTCCCTGCCATCGCCAGCCCAATCGCAGGATCAACGCTTGACCAACCTTACTCATCCGTCGTCATTGCGTTCCGCACCACAAGCACCCGCTACTCTCCTGCGCGGGTCGATCAAGGGTGCGCTGGCGCTGCTGGCCCTGATCCTGCTGGGCCTGTTGCTGTGGCAGCTGTTCGCCCAGTTCAATCATACCCAGGCCGACTTGCGCAAACAGAGCCTGGACGCCTCCGCGGAACTGGCCGACCACCTGAGCCTGAACATGGCGCTCAAGGCGCAGCAGGCCGTGAACGTGGTACAACCCTACCTTGATGCACCAAGACCTGCCGCCCTGCCCAGTCTGATCGGCACCCTGCGCGAGCGCCTCCCCGCCCTGCAGAGCGTGGCCTGGCTGGACAACACCGGGCAGCTGCGCGCCGACAGCCTGGCCGGCAGCCCCGACCGCACATTGTTTGATGAGTTGCTCGCGCTGAGCCAGGGACGCCCGTACTTCTTCACCAATTCGGCCGACAACCACATCCTGTACCTGTTGCTGCACCAGGATGCCGCACAGGGTCGCGGCTACTGGCTACTGCGCCTGTCACCGGACTATTACCGCGAGCTCACCCTCCACCTCGAGGGCAGTGGCCACCCACTGTGGCTGCTGGAAAACAGCCGCAGCAGCGAGGTGCTGCTGCGCCACGCCGCAACCAACACCAGCAACGAACCGCTGCAAAGCGTGATGCTGGCGTTCATCGAAAACAGCACCTGGCAGCTGCGCGGTCTGTTCGACGCCAAACTGGCCCGGCAAACGTTATTGCCGGCGCTGCTCGGCAAATGCCTGCTGGTGCTGGTCTGCGCCCTGCTGCCGGTGCTGGCGCTGATCAACATGCGTCGCCGCCAGCGGGCGCTGCAGGAAGACCGCCGGCGTTATCAGGAAATTTTTGAAGGCACTGGCGTTGCCCTGTGCGTGCTCGACCTGTCCAGCCTGCCCGGCCAGCTCGATCGCTACCACCTGCGTAACCGGGCCGCGCTCAAGCACAGCCTGGCGCTGGACCCGAACCTGCGCCGCTCGCTACTGCTGGAGCTGAAGATCACCGAGGTCAACCAAGTGGCGCGCCAACTGCTGAACATCGACTGCCACGAAGGTGCCTGGCAGCGGCTGATCGATGGCACTGGCGACAGTCGAGACAGCGTTGGCATGCAACTGATCGATGCACTGATCGAACAACGCCCGTTGCTGGAGCTGGAAGTGCGCCTGCCGACACCGCAGGGCACCGAGCTGCACCTGTGGCTGATGGCGCGCCTGCCGCTGCAGCGTCGTGATTACCAGGCGGTGATCCTCAGCATCAGCGATATCACCAGCCGCAAACAGGTGGAGCTGTCACTACTGGAACGCGAAGGCTTCTGGTCGGACGTGGTACGCACCGTACCCGACCAGTTGTATGTGCAGGATGTGCCCAGCCAACGGATGATCTTCAGCAACCGCCACCTCGGCCAGACTCTGGGCTACGACCGCACCGAGCTGACCCAGATGGGCGACCGCTTCTGGGAGCTGCTGTTGCACCCTGAGGACGCCGAACACTACCAGGCACTGCGCCGGCAACAGCGCGACAGCGGTCATGACCAACCGCTGCACTGCCAGCTGCGCTTCCGCCACCGCGACGGAAGCTGGCGCTGCTACGACATCCGCGAGCAGGTGCTGAGCCGCAACGCCGAAGGCCTGGTTACGCGCATCATCGGTGTGGGCAAGGATGTGACCGTTCAGATCGAGGCCAGCCAGTCGCTACGTGACAGCGAGCAACGCTACCGCATGCTCGCCGAAAGCATCAGCGACGTGATCTTCTCCACCGACAGCCAGCTCAAGCTCAATTATGTCAGCCCCTCGGTAAAGAGCGTGCTGGGTTACCAGGCCGACTGGATCTTCGCCAACGGCTGGCAGTCCATCGTCGCCAACCCGGCCCAGCTCACCGGCATCTACAGCCTGATGGAGCGCGTCAGCAAGGCCATGGTCGATCCGGCGCAGATGGCGCAACTGTGCAGCCAGTTACCCACCCAACTGTTCCTGTTCGACTGCCTGCGCGCCGATGGCCGCAAGATCCCGATCGAGCTGCGCCTGGTGCTGGTGTGGGACGATGACCAGCGCTTCGAAGGCGTACTCGGGGTGGGCCGCGATATCAGCCAGCAACGCCGTGCCGAAAAAGACCTGCGCATGGCCGCGACCGTATTCGAACACTCCACGTCGGCGATCCTCATCACCGACCCGGCCGGCTATATCGTTCAGGCCAACGAAGCGTTCAGCCGCGTGAGCGGTTACGCCGTCAGTGAAGTGCTCGACCAATTGCCGGGCATGCTCACTGTCGACGAACAGCAGGAAGGCCACCTGCGCTATGTGGTCAAGCAACTGCATCAGCGCGGCAGCTGGGAAGGTGAGGTGTGGCTCAAGCGCCGTGACGGCGACCACTACCCGGCCTGGGTCGGCATCACCGCGGTACTGGACGACGAAGGCGACCTGGCCAGCTACGTATGCTTCTTCACCGACATCAGCGAGCGCAAGGCCAGCGAACAGCGCATCCACCGCCTGGCCTACTACGACGCCCTTACCCACCTGCCCAACCGCACACTGTTCCAGGACCGTTTGTACAACGCCCTGCAGCAGGCCGAGCGGCAGAAAGCCTGGGTGGTGCTGATGTTCCTCGACCTCGACCGCTTCAAACCGATCAACGACTCCCTCGGCCATGCGGCCGGCGACCGCATGCTCAAGGACATGGCCCTGCGCCTGCTGGCCTGCGTGGACGACGACGACACGGTGGCACGCATGGGCGGCGACGAGTTCACCCTGCTGCTGCAGCCGCGCCCCACCCGTGAAATGGCCCTGAACCGCGCCATCCACGTGGCCGAAAACATCCTCGGCAGCCTGGTGCGGCCGTTCGTACTGGAAAACCGCGAGTTCTTCGTCACCGCCAGCATCGGCATCGCCCTCAGCCCGCAGGATGGCAGTGAGCTGAGCCAGCTGATGAAGAACGCCGACACCGCCATGTACCACGCCAAGGAACGCGGCAAGAACAACTTCCAGTTCTACCAGGCCGAAATGAACGCCAGCGCCCTGGAGCGCCTGGAGCTGGAAAGCGACCTGCGCCATGCCATGGAGCAGAACGAGTTCATCCTCTATTACCAGCCGCAGTTCAGCGGCGACGGCAAGCGCCTGACCGGCGCCGAAGCGCTGCTGCGCTGGCGTCACCCGACCCGCGGCCTGGTGCCGCCGGGCGACTTCATCCCGGTGATCGAGGAACTGGGCCTGGTGGTGGACGTGGGCGACTGGGTGCTGCGCGAGGCCAGCCGCCAGCTCAAGGCCTGGCACAAGGCCAAGGTGCGGGTGCCAAAGGTGTCGGTGAATATTTCGGCGCGGCAGTTCTCCGACGGCCAGCTGGGCACGCGGATTGCCAACATCCTGGAAGAAAGCGGACTACCGCCGGCATGCCTGGAACTGGAGTTGACCGAAAGTATCCTGATGCGCGAGGTAAACGAGGCGCTGCAGATTCTTGCCAGCCTGAAGAACCTTGGCCTGAGCATTGCGGTAGACGACTTCGGCACCGGCTACTCGTCGCTCAACTACCTCAAGCAGTTCCCCATCGACGTCCTGAAGATCGACCGTACCTTCGTCGACGGCCTGCCCGAAGGCGAGCAGGACGCGCAGATTGCCCGGGCGATCATCGCCATGGCCCACAGCCTCAACCTGGCAGTCATCGCCGAGGGCGTGGAAACCCACGAACAGCTGGAGTTTCTGCGCGAGCATGGTTGCGACGAGGTGCAGGGCTATCTGTTCGGGCGGCCGATGCCGGCGCATCAGTTCGAGGCGCAATTCTCCAACGAGACCTTGTTCATGTTCCATTGACCCGCACGCTGCCTGCTCGCAAGGTCCCCCGTAGGAGCGGGTTTACCCGCGAACACCGGCGAAGCCGGTGCCATCCACCGCGCCGCCTTCTTCGCGGGTAAACCCGCTCCTACAAGTACGGTGCCGCGACTGAATTCTGCATAAAAAAGCGGACCTGCGAGTCAACTCCCGCCCCCGCCAAGCCCAGAAACGGCGCGGGATGCAAGATGAAGCCCATTGGTCCGCGACTTGATGCCACTTCATATGCCAGCCGCGAATCAATCGGTTAGAATGCACACCCAAATTACCCCGATCCTTGAGGACCGCCATGTTCAGCCGTGATTTGACCATTGCCAAGTACGACGCCGAGCTCTTCGAAGCCATGCAGCAAGAAGCTCTGCGCCAGGAAGAGCATATCGAGCTGATCGCTTCGGAAAACTACACCAGCCCGGCAGTCATGGAAGCTCAGGGCTCGGTCCTGACCAACAAGTACGCCGAAGGCTACCCAGGCAAGCGCTACTACGGCGGTTGCGAGTACGTCGACGTCGTCGAGCAACTGGCCATCGACCGTGCCAAGGAGCTGTTCGGCGCCGACTACGCCAACGTACAGCCGCACGCTGGCTCCCAGGCCAACGCTGCCGTCTACCTGGCCCTGCTGTCGGCCGGTGACACCATCCTGGGCATGAGCCTGGCACACGGTGGCCACCTGACCCACGGTGCTTCGGTAAGCTCCTCGGGCAAGCTGTACAACGCCATCCAGTACGGCATCGACGGCAATGGCCTGATCGACTACGACGAAGTCGAGCGCCTGGCTGTCGAGCACAAGCCGAAGATGATCGTTGCCGGCTTCTCGGCCTACTCGCAGGTTCTGGACTTCGCCCGCTTCCGCGCCATCGCCGACAAGGTCGGTGCCTACCTGTTCGTTGACATGGCCCACGTTGCCGGCCTGGTTGCCGCTGGCGTGTACCCGAACCCTGTTCCGTTCGCCGACGTGGTCACCACCACCACCCACAAGACCCTGCGCGGCCCGCGCGGCGGCCTGATCCTGGCCCGTGCCAACGCCGACATCGAGAAGAAGCTGAACTCCGCCGTCTTCCCGGGCGCACAGGGCGGCCCGCTGGAGCACGTCATCGCGGCCAAGGCCATCTGCTTCAAGGAAGCCCTGCAGCCAGAGTTCAAGGCTTACCAGCAGCAGGTCGTGAAGAACGCCCAGGCCATGGCCAGCGTGTTCATCGAGCGCGGTTTCGACGTGGTTTCCGGTGGCACCCAGAACCACCTGTTCCTGCTGTCGCTGATCAAGCAGGAAATCTCCGGTAAGGATGCTGACGCCGCCCTGGGCAAAGCCTTCATCACCGTCAACAAGAACTCGGTACCGAACGACCCGCGTTCGCCATTCGTCACCTCGGGCCTGCGTTTCGGCACCCCAGCCGTTACCACCCGCGGTTTCAAGGAAGCCGAGTGCAAGGAACTGGCAAGCTGGATCTGCGACATCCTGGCCGACCTGAACAACGAAGCGGTGATCGACGCCGTCCGTGAGAAGGTCAAGGCCATCTGCAAGAAGCTGCCGGTTTACGGCAACTGATTGGCGCTTGCCTGAAGTGAAAGAGCCCGGCCCAGTGCCGGGCTTTTTCGTGAACGGACCATGAAACACGTTCGCAGGCCTGATACACATCCTGTGGGAGCGGGCGTGCCCGCGAAGAAGGCTACGCGGTGGATGGCACCGGCTGCGCCGGTGTTCGCGGGCACGCCCGCTCCCACAGGGAATGATTTCGAGCAGCCACGTGCCATCACGTATTACCCTGTTTGACACCACCAACCACAGGCCACACCTTGACCAGAGAGCAACTCGAAACCCGGCAGATCCCCATCTACTTCGCCGCCGTACTGGCCGCGATCGTTTTCGGCCTGCTGGCCAGCGACACTGCGCGCCAGCTTGAAGCCCTGATCACCCCCGCCATCGCCGTGCTGATGTACGCGATGTTCCTGCAAATACCCTTCCTCGACCTGCGCCAGGGCCTGGGTAACCGCCGCTTCATCACGGCCCTGCTACTGGCCAATTTCGTTCTCGTTCCGCTGCTTGTCTGGGCCATTACCCGCGGGCTGGTGGAACACCCGGCGATCCTCGTCGGGGCCTTGCTGGTGCTGCTCACGCCCTGCATCGACTACGTGGTGGTGTTCACCCACATTGGCAAAGGCGACTCACGCCTGACCCTGGCCGCCACCCCCCTGTTATTGCTGGCGCAACTGGTGCTGCTGCCGGTGTACCTGGCCCTGATGCTGGGTGGCAGCAGCCAGGTGGCAATCTCCATCACTCCGTTCATGGAAGCTTTCGTGCTGTTGATCGTGGTGCCGATGGCCCTCGCGGTACTCACCAGCGCCGGTGCCCGGCGCTCGCGCGCCGTCGCGACCTGGAACGACGCCTGGGCGTGGTTGCCGGTGCCGGCCATGGCCTTGGTGCTGATGGTGGTGATCGCTTCGCAGATTGTCGTGGTACTGCGTGATTTCGACCGCCTGCTGCCGGTGGTTCCGGTATACATCGGCTTCATGCTGCTGGCGCCGGTGCTCGGCTTTATCTGTGCGCGCCTGCTACGCCTGCCTGCCAGCGAGGCACGCTCGGTGACCTTCAGCGCAGCCACGCGCAACTCACTGGTGGTGCTGCCGCTGGCGCTGGCGTTGCCAGAAGAGATGCGCGGGTTGGCGGCAGCGGCGGTGATCACACAAACCTTGGTAGAGCTGGTGAGTGAACTGATCTATGTACGGGCGGTACCACGGTTTGTGCGCTGACCCGTGGCACTCGTCATAGAGAAAAAGACTATTCGGGGCACACAGCGAACACCTGCACCTCTACCAGGTAGCCATCCCCCAGGTCGGCGCCCACGCAGGCCCGCACCGGTTTTGCACAGCCTTGCAACCAGGCGTCGTAGACTTCGTTGACCAGGTCGAAGTGGCGGTAGTCGGCAAGCCACATCTGAACCCGCGTCAGCTGCGCCTTGCCGACGTTGGCCTGCACCATCAGGCCGTCGATCACGCTCAGCGCCTGACGCAACTGCCCCTGCACATCCTGTTGCAGGTCATCGGCCACGATGCCTGCCGTTTCGAACAGGCCCCTGTAACTGACCGCCAGTGACATCCGCGCGCTTGATCCGTAGCGAGTGATCATCGAGGTACCCTCCCCCTCAACCCATCTGGTTGAAACAGACGACTTTGGGTTGGGTCATGTCCTCGTAGGCGAACCGCACCCCCTCACGCCCAAGACTCCCATACTTGGCGCCACCAAATGGCATGGCATCGAAGCGGTAGTCGGAAGAGTCGTTGATCATTACACCGCCGGCCTCGATACGCCGGGCCAGGCTCAACGCCAGCGACAGGTCGCGGGTGAACACACCGGCATGCAAGCTGTACTCCGGGGCATTGGCCAGCGCTATCGCCTGCTCGACAGTCTCGAAGGGCGCCAGCATCACCACCGGCGCAAAAACCTCCTCAAGCCACAGCCGGCTGACGGGGTCAACGCTTTCGAGCACTGTCGGCGCATAGATCGCCCCCTGACGCTGGTGGCCGCAGAGCAGGCGGGCACCGCCCTCAAGCGCCTGGTTGACGCGTTCTTCGATCTGTCGGGCAGCCGCTTCGGTGATCATCGGCCCCATATCCGTTTCGCGCCGGCCCGGATCGCCCCAGACCATCGCCTGGGTCAATGCCACGAAGCGTTCGCGGAACGCCTCATAGATCGAGGCATCTACGAGAATGCGCTGGGTGCCGATGCAGTTCTGCCCGGCCGCCCAGAACGCGCCCGACACACACGACTCGACCGTGGCCTCAAGGTCGCAGTCCTTGAGCACCAGCACCGGGGCATTGCCGCCAAGGTCCATGGCAAGCTTTTTCAAGCCAGCCCCGTGCGCAATCTGTTCGCCCGTCGCGAAACCGCCCGTAAAGGAAACCATGCGCACCTCACGCACAGCCACCAGCGCCTTGCCCAGTTCGGCGCCCCCCGTGGCTACGGTAACGACGGCCTCCGGCAGCCCTGCATCAACCAGGTACTGCACCAGTTTCAGGGCAGAAAGAGGGGCCAGTTCCGAGGGTTTCAGAATGACCGCATTGCCCCCTGCAAGTGCTGGCCCCAGCTTGTGCGCCACCAGGTTAAGCGGGTCGTTGTACGGGGTAATGGCCAGGATCAACCCCAACGGCTCGCGGGTGAACCAGCCCTGACGCGACTCGGAGCCTTCATAGGCATCGAAAGGCACCACCTCACCGGCGTTGCGCCGCGCCTCTTCGGCAGACAGCTTGAGCGTGTTGATGCAGCGTTTGACCTCTTTTTCGGCCTGGCGCAGGGTCTTGCCCGCTTCATCGACGATCAGGCCGGCAAAGTCTGCCGCATCCCGTTCAATGAGCTGAGCGGCGTGTTCAAGAATGTGCGCCCGGCGGTGCCGGGGCAGCGCCGCGCTTTCACGCACACCCTGACGGGCACGGGCGAGCAATGCAGGCACCGCTTCTGCGCCGAGGTTGTCGACGCTGCCAACCAGGCTGCCATCGAAGGGGTTGTACACATCGATCAAGGCGGGTTGCTGAACAAGCGCCCGCGATACGGAAGTCAGGCTCATGAACGTTGCTCCTCAGGCCGAATGGCCGGCCGCGTGAATGGCGACAATGTCCGACAGCAGGGCAAAAGCCGTTTCGATGCGCCCCGCCCCCGGGCCGGACACGGTTACAGCCCCCAGCAACTCGGTGTCGAACGCCAGCGCATTGGTGGCGCCTGAAATACCCGCCAGGGGGTGATGGCCAGGCAACAGCATCGCTTCGACGCTGGCTCGCACCGAACCATCGGCTTCACGGCGGGCACTGCCGATCAGCTTCCAGCGCTCGCCCGCCGCCCGTGCTTGCTCGATAGCGGCGCTGTCGATGGCACTGATACCGCTGCAGGCCACATCACCCACCTGCAGACAGGCGCCGAGCAACTCATTGGCGAGGATCACCACCTTCAGGCGTACGTCATGGCCTTCCACATCGGCGGTCGGGTCAGCCTCGGCAAAGCCAAGCGCTTGTGCCTGGGCCACCGCCTCGTTGAAGCCAAGCCCTTCCTCCATGCGCGTGAGCACATAGTTCGAAGTCCCGTTGAGAATGCCCTCGAAACCCACCAGGCCGGCGCCCGCCAGGGTCTGGCGCGCCATGCGCAGTACCGGCGTGCCGCTCATCACGGCGCCTTCATATTCGAACGACACTTCGTTGGCCTTGGCCAAAGCCTTGAGCGCCTGGGCATGCAAGGCAATCGGCCCCTTGTTGGTGGTCACCACGTGCTTGCCCGCCTCCAGCGCCCAGCGGCAGAAGGTTGCTGCCGGCTCACCGTCCTTGGGGTTGGTGAATGTGGCCTCGGCGATGATGTCGGCGCCTGATTGCTTGATCACCGCCTCATTGAACGCCTCGGCCGAACCTTGAGGGAGTTGCGCCAGCGCGCCCTTCTGGGCCGGCAGCGCGGCCAGCATGGCGGCATCCAGGCCGTCGCGGTCGATCACCGACCCCAGGAACAAGTCGGTGACACCAACGATTTTCAGGCCAAAGCCCAACTCTTGCTGCCAGCGCGCATTGCGTTCGGCGATCAGTTGGGCAAGCGCGCGGTTAACGCCACCAAAGCCAACGAGTGCAATTTTGTATTCGGTCATGGTTTGCTGTCCTGTCCAGGCAGTGGGTCGATGAGGACAAGCGTAAGAGCCGAGCACTGCCAGTTGAATATGGCAATCCGCTGTATTTATTGGCCAATCTGGCCAGTGCAAAACGCACGCTTGCGCCAGGGCAGAACGCACAACGCCGCCTGGGCGCGAACCCAGGCGGCGTTGTGCTAGCCAATGCTAAGACGCGCTTCAGACCACCGCAGCCAGGACGAACGATGTCACCGTGTTCTCCACCCCAGGCATGGCAGCGATTTCCTTCCACACATGGTGCACCCGCTCCGGGCTGGAGGCCTCGACGCGCAACATCAGGTCGAACTCGCCGCTGAGCACTTCACACTGGATCACCTCGGGGATCTGGCGCAGCGCATCGAGTACCGCCTCACCGCGCATGCGGTCATAGCGGTAGACGAAGATCACCGCGTTGATCAACGACGCCGGCCGCCTGCCCTCACCGATGCGCAGGGTATAACCCTGAATGGCGCCGTCGCGCTCCAGGCGCTCGATGCGCTGGCGTACCGCATTGCGCGACAGGTTCACCTTCAACCCCAACTCGGCGTGGGCGATACGCGCATTGGCGGTGAGCTCGGCGAGAATGCGCTCGTCCAGGGGGTCGAGGATGCGCTTCATCGCCCAGCCTGCAACCGGGCCAACAAGGCATGAACACCGGCCAGATCGTCAGGTGCCAACAGCGGCCCATCGCCCGCTGTGCCGACCGCGCCGGCGGGCACCTCACCGTGCCAGGCCCCCAGCTCCGCCAGCAGCCCGGCAGACTTTTCGGGGGCAAACTGCCCCAGCGTGACGATGGGCGCACCGATGTTGCGCCGGTGCAGGCGCCCGGCGAATACCCCGGTTGCGGCATGGGGGTCTACTGCGCTGCCCGTTTCGTGGAACAGCGTGACAATTTCTTCGCGAATCAGCACGTCGTCCACGGCATAGGAGTCGAACAGCATGCGCGCATGCAACCACTGGCGGTTGCCGATGCTCAGCTCGCCACACGCCTCGAAGTGCTCCATCAGCGCCCGGGTCGCCCCACCATCGCGGTCATACAGTTCCCAGACGAAGCGCTCCAGGTTGGAGAACAGCGAAAAGTCCATGACCGGTGACAAGGTCTGGCTGGGTGAACCACGGCTGTAGCGGTTGCAGTGGATGAACCGATGCAAGGCATCGTTGCGGTTGGTGGAGACGATGATCTGGTTGATCGGCAAGCCCATTTTCTGGGCAAGGAACCCCGCGTAAATCTCGGCAAAACTGGCCGTGGGGATGCTGAACCCGACCGGGCGTATCCCGCCACCGAGCTGCAGCGCCGCGTGGAAATAGAACACGATCTGCGCCAGCACGCCGACCCAGTTGGTGGAGTTGAAGCTGACCGGAATCAGCCCGGGGCATGGCCAGTCACGCAGCAGCGCCGACACCAGCGACTGGCAATCGTCAAAGCTGCCATCCACGGCCACGCAGCTCACGCTGTCGGACGCGGCGCTACGCATCACTGCCGCGCGGTCGGCGGGCGTGCCTGCGCTGGGGTATAGCGCCAGCAAGCCTGCTGCCGGGCAATGCCGCAACGCTTCGATAGCCGCTACTGCGGTATCGCCGTTGCTGGCACCGACCAGCATGACCCGCTCGCACTCCGCCCCCAGAAAGTGCCGGATAAAGCGCGCCTGCAACTGCGCGGCAAAGTCCTTGGAGGACCGGGTAGGCCCATGGAAAAGCTGCAGGATCCATTCGTTATGGCCAAGCTGCTGCAACGGCGCAATGCCGCGGTGGCGGAACCCGCGATAGCTGTCGCTGACCAGCGCCCTGAGCGTAGGCTCGTCGAGGGTATCGCCGACAAACGGTGCCATTACCCGCCAGGCCAGTTCGTCGAAGGGCAACCACGACCAGCTGGCAATTTCCTGTGGGCTGAACACCGGCACCGAGGTGGGCACATAAAGCCCGCCATCGTCGGCCAGGCCAGAAAGCAATGCCGTGCGGAAATCGACCCGTGTCTCGTTGCCGCGCGTGGATGTGTACTGCATCGGTGCTCCAGATAGCTACATAAGTTAACGATGCGCCATGGCCACCAGCCAATGGCTGAACGCCTGGGCATCCGGGGACAACGCTTCACCCAGGCCGCGTACCAGGAAAAACGACTCGCTTGCCTCGATACGCTGGGTAAAAGGAGCGACCAGCCGTCCCTCCTGCAGCAGGTCCTCTACCAGCGACGAGCGTGCCAGCGCCACCCCCAGCCCCAGCTCCGCCATGCGCAGGGTCGACACCAGCGTGTCGAATTGCAGGCCGCTGGAAGAATCGACCTGATCGGCACCGACCCGCTCCAGCCAGTAGCCCCACCCCTCCTCGTAACCCAGCACATGCAGCAACGGCACACGGGCCAGGTCGCGCGGGTCGCGCAGCGGGCAACCGGCCAGCAGCGCGGGTGCGCACACCGGCACCAGCACGTCGCGGGTCAGGCGCTGCGCCTCTACGCCGGGCCACTGCCCGCTGCCCCAGCGGATTTCCAGATCATCTTCGGCATCCAGCTCCTTGACCCACAGGTTGCTGATGTAGCGGATGTCCACCTGCGGGTGCGAACGCCGAAAGTCGGCCAGCCGCGGGGCCAGCCAGAAGTGCAGGAACGACAGGCTGCCCCGCACCTTCAGGGGCCGACGCTGGCGTTGCCCGAAGATTTCATTGGTGCCGACGGCAAGGCGGCTGATGGCGTCCTGCACCACCGGCAGGTAGGACTGCCCTTCTTCGGTCAGCCCCAACCCGCGCGGCAGGCGCTTGAACAGCGCCACACCCAATTGGCTTTCCAGGTGGCGAATCTGCTGGCTCACGGCCCCTTGGGTAAGGTGCAGCTCTTCTGCCGCATGGGTGAAGTTCAAGTAACGCGCCGACACTTCGAAGGCTCTCAGCCAGTTCAGGGGGGGCAGGGTTTTCTGAGTCATCGGCGGCTTCTCGTGGCTAGGTTCCGGTGGCCTAGTATCACCTGCTCAGGCGGCCTCGGAACCTGGGGCGACAATTTCCACCGGGCCCGTACGGCGGCTGCGATACTTGCACGTCAGCCAATAGGCCAGGTAGCACCAGGCAATGAAGGGCAAGCCGAAGTACAAGGCAACACGCTGAGCAGGGTCGAAGGCAATGCCGACGCAGGCCAGTACGCAGCAGAAAATGGCCCCCAGTGGTACGAACGGGTAGCCACGCACCCGGAACTTGAGGTCCTCGAGCTTGCCGCCGCTGGCGATGTAATGACGGCGGAATGCGATCTGGCTGGCCGCGATGCTGATCCACACCACCACCACGGCCAACCCTGAAATCGACACCAGCGCCAGGTAGATAGTGTCGGGGGCGAACACACTGCTCAACAGCGAAGCCATGCCGCCAGCCATGCTCAGCACGATCGCATTGAAGGGGGTGCCGCGGCGCGACAGCGTGGCGTAACGGCGGGGCATGTTGCCTTGGTCGCTAAGGGTCCAGAGCATGCGCGAAGCGGCGTAGAGGCCCGAGTTGGCGGCAGACAGCAGCGCGGTGATGATGACGAAGTTCATGATATCAGCCGCATACGGGATACCAATCATCGCAAAGACCATCACGAACGGGCTTTCAATAACCCCGGCCTGTTCACGCGGCAGCAAGGTGGCCAGTACAAAGATGGTGCCGATGAAGAACAGCGCCAGGCGCAGGACCGTGGTGCGAATGGCCTTGGGCACGTTCTTTTCCGGGTCTTTGGTTTCACCGGCAGCGATGCCGATCAGCTCGGTACCCGAGAACGCGAAGGCCACTGCCAGCAGGGTCATGGCAATTGACCAGAAACCGGTGGGGAACAACCCTTCACGGGTGAAATTGCCCAGCCCTGTACTGTGCGCCTGCTGGATCTCGAAGCCACCCAGAATGGCCCCGCCGCCCACCACCAAAAAGGCAATGACGGCCAACACCTTGACCAGCGACAACCAGAATTCGGTTTCGGCGAACGATCGCACCGAAATGATATTGCTGATGAACACCGCGGCACCGAACAGCGCACTCCACATCCATACCGGCGTGTCGGGGAACCAGCGCACCATCAGGATGCCCGCGGCGGTGAATTCGGAGCCGATGGCCACCGTCCAGGTCAGCCAGTACATCCAGGCCACCATGTAACCGGTGCCCGGGCCGAGGTAACGCGTGGCATAACTGCTGAACGAGCCGACTTCCGGCATGTGTACCGCCAGTTCGCCCAGGCACATCATGACCAGGTACACCATGATTGCGCCGAGTATGTAGGCGATGACCGCGCCCAATGGGCCGGCCTGGTTAACGGTGTAGCCCGAGGTGAGAAACAGGCCGGTGCCTATCACACCGCCCAGTGCCAGCATGACGATGTGGCGGGTTTGCATATCCTGCTTGAAGGTATGCGCCGAGGCATTTCTAGTTGTGGTTGTTTGCACGGACATTGTGGGTTACTCATGAAAGTTGGCGGGCAAGGACGTAGCAACGACCTCGTCTTGGCAGAGCGAATCGAGTTGCCTTGCATATTGTTTTTGTTCGACTTCATGAAGTGGCACCCACCGCATGGGTGAGTGCTACGCGCCAGCCTCAGGCCTGCACCTGGCTCTGGCAGGCATACGCGTCAGTGTGCAATTCCTTTGCTGCGGCCAGTTCCTGACGCACCGATGCACAGGCCTGTGCCAGGTCCGCCAGCAGGTCATCGGTTTCCTCGATACCCACTGAAATGCGCACCAGCCCTTCGGAAATGCCCAGCGCCAGACGCTCTTCCAACGTGTTCTCGACATGGCTGGTCGTGCGCGCCGGGCCATAGATGGTTTCTACCGCGCCGAGGTTGCCGGCCCGATGGGCATACTTCAGTTGCGGTAGCAAACGAGCCACGGTTGGCATGCCGCCCTTCAGCACGAAGCTGACAATGGCGCCAAAACCGCGCATTTGCGCCTTGGCAATGGCATGCCCGGCATGCGCCGGCAAACCTGGGTAGTTCACCGCCTCGACCAGCGGCTCGGTGCTCAGGTAAAGGGCCAGCGCCATGGCACTGGCTTGCTGCTGGCGCAGGCGCACTGCCAGGGTCTTGATACCGCGGATGATCAGGTAGGCTGAGAACGGGTCCAGCGCCGCACCGTTGATTTCCCGGTAGTGACGCACTTGGGCCATCAACGCCTCCGCGCCGCAGACAACACCACCCAACACGTCACCATGCCCGGACAGAAACTTGGTCGCGCTGTGCACCACCACATCCACGCCCAGCGCCAGCGGGTTCTGGTTCAGTGGCGTGGCAAAGGTGTTGTCGGCCACCACCAGCGCCCCCACCTTGTGCGCAGCGGCGCTCAGCCGACGAATGTCCAGCACCTTCAGCGTCGG
Organism: Pseudomonas sp. zjy_15; assembly: GCF_043101865.1. Classification (NCBI taxonomy): domain Bacteria; kingdom Pseudomonadati; phylum Pseudomonadota; class Gammaproteobacteria; order Pseudomonadales; family Pseudomonadaceae; genus Pseudomonas; species Pseudomonas sp. zjy_15. The sequence goes on along the minus strand of NZ_JBICII010000071.1, from coordinate 8,479 downwards.
ATTGGTGGGCGTTTCCAGGTACAGCAGGTCGCAACCGGCGGCAATCTCGCGCTCCAGCGCTTCAGTGTCCAAGGTATCGCACAGGCACACTTGCACGCCCATGCGCGGCAGGAACTCTTCGAAGATCTTGTTGGTGCCGCCATAGCTGTCGCGGGTCGACACCACGCGTTTGCCGTTGGACAGGAAGGTGTGCAGCACGGCACTGATGGCCGCCATGCCGCTGCTGAACGCGACTGCCGACTCGGCTTGCTCCAGTTCGGCCAGTTTTGCTTCCAGCGTGGCGACCGTGGGGTTGCTCATGCGGCTGTAGATGAAGCCAGGCTGCTTGCCCTGCGCCACGTCGTACCAGGCATCGATATCGTTGTAGCCATAAGCGGCGCTGACCACGATCGGGGTCTGCGTGGCGTTGTACGGGTGCTGCACCTGCTCCCCGCTCCACACGACCCGCGTCCCCACACCGGCCGCAGCATTGCCCTCGAATTTTTCGTTGTTGTTCATATCCGGTTCCCGCCCAGCTGAGTTGTGTACACCGATGCAGCATCGGCCTTCAGCGGACTATAGGGAGATGGCGGGGGCCTGAAAAACGATGGAATCCGGGTCTGAGTGGCGTTTTTTTTAATGGCTGCGGGCCGGGCGCTGAAAAAGCCGCCCGGCCACGTAGGCGCTTAGGCGAGGTTGCGCTTCAGCTCGGCGATGTGCTCCGGGCCGATGCCACAGCAACCGCCGACCATGCTGGCACCACGCGCACGCCAGTCCTTGGCCCATGCCAGGTAACCCGGCGGATCGAGGTCTTCGCGCAGTTCGTCCAGGCCATCGTTGGCAGTGGCTTCTTTGGGCTGCGGCGGGAAGGCGTTGGCATAGGCGCCGATGGCAATCTCGGCGTTGTGTCGCTCGATGACCGAGCGCGCGACATCAATGGCGGTGCCGATCACCTCCGGCTGGCTGCAGTTGAACAACACCGCAGCCACCCCCAGGCTGGCTGCGGCCTCGATGGCTTCGGCCACGGGTTCACCGGAGCGCAGGCGCGGAACGTCGTCGACGTCCTCGTCCTGCAGGGTGAAGGACACCCAGAACGGCCTGCCGTCTGCCGGCAAATGGCTATGTATGGCCCGCACTTCGGCCACGGAACTCTGGGTTTCGGCCAGCCACAGGTCGACATGCGGGGCCAGGCCCTGAAGCAGCGGGGACAGCACCTCTGCCACACGCTCGGGCTGGAACAGGTCGGGCCGGTAGGACCCGAACAGCGGCGGCAGCGAACCTGCCACCCTGACCGGGTGCGCGCCGCTATCTGCCGCGTGCCGCGCGAGCTGGCCTGCGATATGGGCCAGCTGTCGCCCTTCGGCGGCAAAGCGTTCTTCACCGATGTGGAACGGCACTACCGCATAGCTGTTGCTGGTGATGACCTGCGCACCCGCATCGATGAAGGCTGCATGCACGCCCACGACCGCCTCCGGCGCCTCGCTCAGCGCCAGCGCCGACCACTCGGGCTGGCGAAACGGCGCACCGCTGCGCTGCAGCTCTCGGCCCATGCCACCGTCCAGAATTACCATCGTTCGCTCTGCCATATAACTTCTCTGAAGGTTCTTATGAATAAAATTCATTATGGGGATTGGGGTTATAACTATTAAATACCCTATCACCCATTTGCCCAACATATCAGGTATGTACATGCGATTTTCTTCTCTGCTGGGTGCGGGCCTTGTACTGCTCGCAACTGCCACCCAAGCCTTTGCTGGCGCCACATTGGAGCGGGTTGAATCGCGCAAGGAAATGGTCAATGTGCTGATGGAAAGCTACCCGCCGTTTTCCTTCCTCAATGACCATAACCAGCTCGACGGTTACGACGTGGACGTGGCCAAGGCAGTGGCCGACAAGCTCGGCGTCAAACTGCGCCTGGAAACACCGTCCTGGGACGTGATTGCCGCTGGCCGCTGGAGCGGGCGCTACGACATCTGCATTTGCTCGATGACCCCGAGCAAGGCGCGCGCCGAGGTGTTCGACTTCCCCGTGGAGTATTACGCATCGCCCGCCGTGATCGTGGTCAATGCCTCGGATGAGCGCATCCATGGTGCCAAAGACCTGGAAGGCCGTAAGGTGGGTTCGATCAGTGCATCGAGCTACGAAAGCTACCTGAACAAGAACCTGGTCATTGAAGGCAAGGAAGACCAGAAGATCGATTACCCGTTCGACTTCGTGCAGGCTGCGCCCTACGACACTGAAAACGTCGCCTTCCAGGACTTGGGCCTGGGCACTGGCGTGCGCCTGGACGCCATCATTACCAACCTGGTGACCGCGCAGCCGCGCCTGCAGCAGGACAAGCGCTTCAAGCTGGCCGGCGCGCCGCTGTATGAAGAGCCCAACGCAGTGGCCATCGAAAAAGGCGACCCCGAGTGGGATGCCAAGGTACGCCAGGTGTTCGCCGAGCTGAAGGCTGATGGCACCCTGGCCAAGCTGTCGCAGAAATGGATTGGCGCCGACATCAGCAAATGAGCACCTTCCCTCCCTCCCCCAAGCCCGTGGCAAAGCCTGCGGGCGCCGGCCTGTTCGGATTTCGCACCCGGTTACTGCTGACCTGGCTGGCGCTGTTCGGGCTGTTTGTCGCCTTCTTCCTCAGCTTTGACCTGAAGTTCGCCATCATTCTGGAGAAGTTTCCCAACCTGGCCGGTTTCAAGCTGGGGCCCAATGGTTTTCTGCAAGGCGCCGCACTGACCCTGTTCCTGTGCCTGTGCTCGATGGTGGTATCCGTGCTGCTCGGCTTTGCCGCCGCGCTGGCACGGTTATCCAACAGCGCGGTGCTGGTGGGTGTGGCCAGCTTCTACACCTCGTTCTTCCGTGGCACACCGCTGCTGATCCAGATTCTGCTGATCTACCTGGGGCTGCCGCAGGTGGGCCTGGTACCCGGCGCTATCAGCGCCGGCATCATTGCCTTGTCGCTGAACTACGGCGCCTACCTGAGCGAGATCTTCCGCGCCGGCATCCTCGGCGTGGCCCGCGGGCAACGTGAAGCAGCATTGGCGCTGGGCATGCGCACGCCGCAGATCTTCTGCCACATCATCCTGCCCCAGGCCATGCGGGTGATCATTCCGCCCACCGCCAACCAGTTCATTTCGATGCTCAAGGACTCGTCGCTGATTTCCGTGATGGGGGTTTGGGAGGTGATGTTTCTGGCGCAGTCGTATGGGCGTTCGAGCTATCGCTACCTGGAAATGCTGACCACCGCCGCCGTGATCTACTGGGTGCTGTCGATACTGCTGGAACTGCTGCAGGCGCGGCTGGAACGGCATTTTGGCAAGGCTTATCAGCGCTGAGGGCTGCACGGCTCGTGCAAAACCGACAGGCCTGACCGCGCCCCATGCAGGAGCGGCCAGGCTACGCGTAAGTGAAAATAATCAGCGCGGTTGCCAGCAGGATGTGAATGACCAACAGACTCACCAGCAGTCGTCTCATGCTTGAGGGGAAACGTTTGACTTCATCGAAGTCAATCAACCCCCTGCGCACGAAGAGGCTCGGTATAGCCAGCACCATGGAGATCAAACCCGTACGCATAACCTTGCCCAGAAGGCCTGCATGTTGAAACGTGATTTTATTGCCGGTCACGAAGCTACAGCGCGTTAGCAACGACTCGTAGTACTCAGTGTATTTATGTGCGATGAAACACTGTACGACCATCGCCAGCATCATGGGTGCAAGAATCAGAATCGCAATTAGCCCAGGCTCAACTTCATTCACTCCGATACCTCGCCATACAAAAAGTCACCAAATATCTCGCCCCCCTTGCCCCCGGCATCTCCGAGGACTTTACCGCCCACTGCTCCTCCGACGACAGCACAAGCAAGTGCACCGGGGCCGCCTGTAGTGACCCCCAGAACGACGGCACAAATACCGGTGCCTGCCATACCCCCCAAATAGCCCCCGGCGCTGCCGCCCGCCAGGCTACCCATCAACGTCGAGGTTTCGACATACTTGGCGCGCCGACACTGATCCTCCCGGCCCGTGGTGCAGGCCTTATGAATTGAGAGGCCGGTGGACGCCACATCCAGCGCAGTACCGATATAAGTGCCCCTTTTCACCAAGTTCGACGCCCTGGCAACGCCAGATACCTTTTCGGCATAACCGGAAATCTCGCCGGTATGCAGATAACTGCGGGTCGAGATGCCCAATGCCTGCTTGATCTTGCCCTGACGGCGTAAACCAGAACCATACGCAGCAACGTTGCCCAATTGCTTTTCAAGCTTCATGAAAAGTGCAGAGCGCTTGGCGTAGAAGGCATCACGGGCAGCGAGAGTGCCAGAACTGAGGTAGTCGCGGTGCAGTTTCTCGATTTCTACAAGGGTGGTCTTGATATTGGTCAGGTGCTTGCTCCAGCCCTCGCTAGCGGCGCCCGCCCCAATCGAGGCGTTAGCCAGCAAGCTCTGCAGCAAGTCGAAGTGCTCGAGAAAAAAATCATCCGCGTCTACGCCGCTAGTTAGCAGGCCAGCATGCACCTCGACAGCTTTGGCCATCAGTAATGCTTCGTGGCTGGTGCAGGAAGGAGTACCAGCGTCACCCAGGATGACCAACTCCCCGGCCATGACCACGCTGTTGGCAATGTGGGCATTCAACACATCGAACTTGCTCTTGGCATACCCCGACAACGGTGTGCTGGCTTTAAGCGACTGATAAGACTGGGTTCTGGGGTTGATGAAGCTGCGTGCTTCGGACATGGCCCTACCTCACGCGTACTTCTTGTTGTTGATCCGGTCCCAACCGCCGGCGACATTCCCGCCACCGCTGCCGTCGGAACGTTTCTGGCGGGTATAGGTGGTCTTGATACGCCCATAGTTCAACTGGACGATTTCGATGGGAACGCCCGAGCTTGCATTCTGCGAGTAGTCGGCGATGATGACCTCTTCCAGCACGATCTCGTAATATTTGAGTTTGTCGGTGCCTGCCCGGCAAAGCGCAAGTTTTACTTCCTTGAGATGCTGGCCCGAGCAGCTGGCTTCCAGCAGCTTGCAGCTCGCGCTGTCGAGAAACTTGGTGAACGTAAAGTTGGTCAAGGTGGTACGCCCCGACGTTGCACCGCCGGAAGAGCTTGCGGTAGCGGACGTGCTTTGATTGACACCGAAGTTATAGCCGTTGATCTCGATCCAGTTGGTGTACTGCTCATCCAGCGCTTCGCCAGCGATGTCGTCGATTTGGATAAAAGCGTCGAAAGCCATGCCTACCTCTCCTTGGTAATGGTGGGTCTGAATCCCAATGAACGGGTGTGACAGGTACGGAGGCAAAATGTTCCCCCACTGCCCGAGCCGCCACACCCGGTGCATGACGCTTCAAGCCCTACAACGCCTTCATCTCTGCAATATCCCGCGCCACCTGGTCTGCCGAGTGGTCGAACATCGCCTGTTCCTGCGCATCCAGCGGCAACTCGATCACCCGCGCAAGCCCCTTCTCTGCCAGTACACAGGGCACACCCATGGCGATATCCGTTCGCCCATACTCGCCCTCAAGAATCGCCACCGCCGGCAAAATACGGTTCCGTCCATTGGCAATGGCATCGACCATCTGCGCAATGGCCACGCCCGGTGCATCGCAGGCGCTCCCCGTCTTCTTCAACCCCAGAATCTCGCCGCCGCCCTTACGGGTGCGCTCGACAATCTGTTCGATCTGCTCGCTGGACAAGAAGTGCGACAGCGGCACCGAGCCGACTTGGCAGTAGCGCATCAGCGGCACCATGCTGTCGCCATGCCCGCCCAGCACCAGCGCCGTGATATCCCGCGCAGAAAACCCGGTTTGCTCGGCGATGAAGCACTTCATGCGCGCGGTATCCAGCACCCCCGCCTGCCCGAACACCTTGTCGCGCCCCTGCCCGCTGACGCTCCAGGCGCGATAGGTCAGCACATCGACCGGGTTGGACACCACCAGCACCGTCGCTGTCGGCGCGTGTTTCTTGATATTCGCCATGATGCTGTCGAGAATTGGCAGGTTGGTACTCAATACGTCCTGACGCGACTGGCCGGGCTTGCGCGGCACGCCCGCCGTGATCACCACCAGCTCGGAACCCTCCAGCATCTCGGCTTTGGCCCCGCCGTGAACGTGGGTATCGGAACCTGAATCCACAGCCGCCTGCCAAACGTCCAGCGCCTTGCCCTGCGCCAGTTCACCCTGCACGTCCATCAACACCAGCTCACGGCACAACTCATCCCGGGCGATGATCTGCGCCGCCGCCTCGCCGACCAGGCCGGCACCCACAATCGTTAATTTGTTCACCAGACACCTCCCAGCGGCGCGCGCCACCAGGAACACGCCTGCGTATAGAGAGAAGTATTGACCGCCACTGCGAAAAGGCCACCCGAAGGCTGATGGCTGGTAGCTGAGAGGACGCTGGGGCTTCTGAGGCTAGCGCCAGCTTGGAACGATTCCAGCCCCGCGTTTTTCCGGGGCCCGGGGCGATCGTGTCCCGGGAAGTGGTGTAACTGAACCAGACTTAATGCCGCAACCTATCAGTTAGAGAAAAATGGGATGAGACTTTATTTGCATCCCACATCAATCTCACTGTTCCCGACTGCTTTTCCGTGCCCGTGGCGATGCCGGCCTCGACACTGCCTTCTTCGCTTTGGCTGCCGCAGGGCTTTTCCCTCGTTTCGCTCCGGCCACCACGCAGGAACTGGCCAGCGGCGTGGCCACAGCGGTTGGCCCACCGGCCTTCAACTGGCCGACAGTGTTGCCGACGAGCGTTGCAGTGGGCTTATCTTTGGCGGTCATCACCATACCCATCCGCACGCCAAAAAGACGCAGCACGGCCTCCAAAGTGCTGAGCTTCGGATTCGACTTCCCGCTTTCCAGTTCGTACAGGCTTTTCGTGGACATTTTGCACATGGCCGCGAAGGTCTCTTGGTCAAGACCGGTGACTTCGAGCCGCAGGCGGCGGATGGATGTCCCGATTGGGTCGAGCCCCGCCGCGTTGCGCTTGACGATATCTTCTACGAGCTGGGCGCGCTCTTCAGGTTGTATTTTTTTCATCGCAGTCCCCACTCCACGAGTCGCTTGTCCAGGTTATTCACGGGTAGAGAGGCGGCATTGCGCATCGATTCGGGCGCATCGGTCAGCAGATCGGGCAACGCCCTGAATGCCTCGGCCGCATGCATCAACCGTTGCAGCAGGGCATCGGGATCGGTGTAACCAACAAGCTCAGCGCAGTTATCACGCCAATTGGAAGACCCCTTGCGCTCCGCTGCCCACTTCGTCGTCCGTGTGATGCCCTCTTCATCCAGGATCATTGGCGCGAGGTCATAGATTGGCGCCAAACGAAACCTCCCACCCACACGCATGATGGAGGTGTTGCGGCCGTGGTTATCGGTGTTCGCTAGAATGCGGTTCAGCAGATCGCGATGAAGGAGTCGTCGTAGGCGACAAGGCAGCTTCCATCAGCAACACGCTCGGGGTTCTCAACCGAGAGTGTCGCTGCCTCGCGCCATGCACCATCGGAGAAAGCTTGGATCGTGAGTCTGAACGGCATCGCGACACCATTAATCAGCATTTGAATGCCGATTAAACTAATGCGCACGGCAGGAACCGGCAATATTTTGCCGATTAAAAGCTTAAGCACGAGCAAAACCGGCACCCACTACCGATTATGCATTCACAGCGCGCCGGTGGGTTTAGAGGTCGCTGCTGCGCCTGGGAAGCAGGAGCCTTTGGGTTATAGGACCATGTTTAATTGCGTTGGGTAGGTGGTGGATGGCACGGGCTTCGCCCGTGTTCGCGGGTAAACCCGCTCCTACAGGGGGGTGGAACGGCTAAGTCCGAGGTTTGCAGGCCTGATGAGAAAAGACAGGCATAAGAAAGCCCACACCTGGCGGGCTTACATTGATGGCCCAATAGCAAAAAACCACCATCGGCCAAATTGTCCTACGCGGAGACAGGAGTCGAATCGGGCACCTTTTCCCCAGCTAAATATGGCTCTAAATAGCTTGATGCCACCACTGTATACCTAAACATATACCTAAAACGAGAAGTACCTACGCTCCCGCCCTAGCATGTGACTTCATCCACCACCCCGCCGCGGGGTACTGGGCGGCACCTGCTACGAGTAGGTCACGGGGTGAACCGATTGTTCACCCTGCCCGATGCGGACACAATCGAGGCTCGGGAACCGGGCGCTTAATCAACGCGAGCCCAGGTCTACCCCGGTCGGTTTTGCTCACCACTACATGCCCGCAATTCCGGGTATGTACGTTGCAGCCAAGCCGATGCCAGGGGGGTTGTGTATAGCCATTGTTTAAGCGATGCCCAAGGGGTCGTGTATAGCCGGGCCTGACTAACCCGAAACGGTGGGGCGCACCAGGCGTTGCGATGACAGCAACCCCTTGCCAGGCAATTACGTGGAATCCCGTAATTACAGTCCCATCTGCCTGATGATCCTGCGCGGCTCCATTCCATCGCGCAGCGCCCTGCTGGCGTCCATAGTCATCTGATCGAGCGCCTTGCTCTCGAATGC